>SXRI01000110.1 GCA_005793615.1 Bdellovibrionales bacterium | reverse complement strand
GATCGAGTTCGGTCAACGTCTACGTGGCTTTAAGAACGGCACTTTCGAGTGGCTGAAAAAAGCACCGTGGTCGGATCCTGGCTTCTCGGGAATGTTTATCTCTCTTGTGATCTTTGGTTTCCTCGGCGGCATCACCGGCGTCACCATCGGTACGGAGCAGATCAACATCATCGCCCATAACACCATGCGAATTCCAGGTCACTTCCACACCACTGTGGTTGGCGGAACCGCCCTCGCCTTCATGGCCGTTACCTATTATGTTCTGCCGCTAATCTTTAGAAAGCGCGTGGCATTTTGGGGCATGGCGAAGTATCAGCCCTACGTTTTCGGTCTCGGTATGGTGATCACTGCGGTCAGCATGATCATGATGGGTTTCTTGGGCGCTCCTCGCCGTCATTGGGATGTGACCTTTCAACAGGCTCCATTTAGCGTTGAAGTGAACCCGGCCATGGATATCTTCCAAGCAAGCTTCGGTATCGGAGGCATGATTGCCTCGATCGGTGTCTTGATGTTCATCGCGATTGCCGTCGTCACGGTATTCTTCGGTAAACCTTTGACTGAAGCTGACTTGAAGTCCGGTGCCAGCGGCATCCCGCAAGGTGTATTGAAACTTCCGAGCCAGGTTTACACAGGCCCGCAAGTCACTGAAGCGCACAATAACCTGAAGGGTACCGTGATCTTGGTGGCGATCTTCTTCGTCTGCTTCGTCGCGTACTACTTCACCAACTGGAAGATTCTTTCGTTCCTGTGGAAGGTTGGTTGAAGATCGACTCCACAGATTCTTCAGTAAGAGTTCCTGGTCACGACAGTGACCAGGAAGGTCACCAAGATCTCTCAGGCGCCAAGATCGGGTTTTCGCTCTTGGTCCTTTGGCTCCTGGTGATTTTCAGTCTCTGGGGATTCGCGTTTTTGCCGACCCCGGAGATTTCTCCTGAATGGCTTTTGCGCACGCAGGCTGTTTGTTTCGGCACGACGGCCAATGGCCTACCTGGCCCGCAAGGCTGGATGCTTTTGGTTCTTGGCCCGCTTTCGCTTTTGCTCTTTATGTGGGCCAGCCACGCTCGCGAGCTTGCCGTGGTACCCGCTTTTGTGCGCTCGTCGCGCTCTGCTTTAATTCTGACTGTAGTTTTGCTGGTAACTTTGGCTATTGAGGGAAATATCGTCAGCCGCCGAATTGTCGCTGGCATTCAGATCTCTCAGATTAGCTTTGAATCTCCTGAGAAAAGCCCGCTACCTCTAGATTACCCGCGCACTGAAAAACCGGTGCCGGAATTCACGCTTATCGATCAACACGGTAAACCAGTCACACACCAGACCCTTGTTGGCCATGTGACACTACTCACCTTTGCCTACGCCCATTGCGCCACGGTTTGCCCCGTATTAGTACATAATGTGCTTGAAGCCCAAAAAAGGCTTTTGTCGGCTGGCGGCGTGAGTGCCGAGGTTCAATCCGTCTTTATCACTCTTGATCCATGGCGAGATACGCCAAGCACTCTTCTCGAGCGCGCCAAGGCCTGGAAAATGGGCGAACGCTCCGCTTTGCTCTCTGGCAAAGTCGCCGCTGTTGAAAAAACAGTAAAGGACTTTGGCGTGCCGATGGAGCGAGACCTTAAAACCGGTGAGATCACGCACCCGGCACAAGTCATGGTGATCGACAAACAAGGGCGAATCGCCTACAACTTTCTAAATCCTTCGGTCGATTGGCTGGTTGCAGCTGCAGAGCGGCTTTCGCGCTAGAAACTATCGACAAAGATAACGATCACAACCAACAGCTAGAGAATGTCATGTACAAAGCTATCAGTCGTTTCTTTCAGACCTGTCTGGCTCCTGTAGACCGCGCCTGTAATTTTCTTTTTGGTTCGAAATACAATCCGCTCTATCAGAGTGGCACGATCGCCATTGTCATGCTCGCGACCATGATCGTGAGCGGCGTGGTTCTGGTGATGTTCTACCGCCTAGCGGCCCCCTACGAATCCATGATCGCGATCGAAAGCGGCATTTACTTCAGTCGCTGGATGCGCGCTTTACACCGCTATGCCTCGGACGCTGCAGTGGTCGCAGTTCTTGTCCATATCTGGCGCATGGTGGCCGAGGGCAAAACCTGGGGACCACGAGTTCTTGCATGGACAAGCGGCGTGATTCTCACACTCATCATGCTCGCCATCGGTTGGACCGGCTTTGTTTTGGTGTGGGATTATCAAGGCCAGCGCCTGGCCACGATCGGCGCTGAACTCCTTAACGCCATTCCGCTTTTCCGCGGCTCGATCTTACATACCTTTTCCGGCGCCGCCTACATCGGGCAGTCCTTCTTTTTCATGAACTTGTTTCTACACATGTCACTGCCACTTGGGATGATCTTTGGTTTGTGGATTCACACCATGCGCCTCAATCGCCCGGTATGGTTCCCTGGCAAACGCTACTCGATCGCGATGATCGCTTCGCTTTTTATCCTATCAGTCCTTCATCCTGCGCCACTGGCGGGTCCGCCTGATCTTCTGATGATTGGTGGCGAATACCCGCTCAATGTCTTCTACGGTTTTTTGCTTCCACTGGTGAAATGGAGTTCTCCCGGAGCGACGCTGGTCGGCGCCATACTGCTTACGATTTTCTTGCTCTCGATTCCCTTTTGGCTTCGCCCTCGAAAAGGTTCAGAGCCGCAGAAATCATCGCATATCCAAGCCGCATGCACGGGTTGCTCGCAGTGTTACCAAGACTGCCCGTTTGATGCGATCGCCATGGTACCGCGCACCTTGGGTCAAGGCTCTGAAGCCGTGGCTGCGATACTTGAAGATTACTGTGTCGGCTGCGGCATCTGTTCGGCCTCCTGCTCACAAATTGCAATTGGTCCTAAATCACTTAAGCCCAAAGAGCAGCTGCGTGCGATTCGCGATTTAGCGAATCAGCACCCCAAGGCAAGCCTCTTGCTGATTCATTGCGGAGGCCAAGATAGCGGCCAACTCTTCGTGGAGCGCGCTTTGAAGTCAGTACCGGGCGCAGCGCCTCTGGAACTCACCTGCACGGGTGTTCTGCACCCTGGCTCACTTGTGTATGCACTACGCTACTTTCCCGGTGTTTTCGTTTTTGGTTGTGAGCCACGCGCTTGTAAGAACCGCTCTGGGCAGGAACTTTTAGAGCTCCGCGTGCATGGCGAGCGCTCACCGACAGAACCCGGCGAACTCGACTCGACCAAGATTCGCACCGCCCACGGCTCGCGCGCCGAATTTGACGACATCGTCGCTGAGATCGAGGGATTTGCGGCCTCACTCAAGCCTGATGGAACTAAATCCCCATTATTTACGGCGCCTTCTAAAGTTGTTCGCTATCTTCGCTCAGCACTGGCAACCGCGCTACTCTTGGCCATCTTAGCCTTACTCAGCGGTGTGCAATACTCTGATCGTACAGAGCATGCTCTATTGCGAGTCGCGATACGTATTCCGTTACAGGTGGTTGAGACCTGCCGTGATCTCAGCGCTGAAGAGCAAGCAAAGACCCTTGCGCATATGCGTAAAACCCAAGAGTGTAGCCGCGTTCCGATTCCTTACGAGGCCGAGGTACGCATTGATGATCAAGTGGTCATGAAAGACGCCATTGCGATCCGAGGCGTTCGCCACGATAAACCGATGCTCATTGAAAACGAATTTTCGGTGACGCCCGGCGAACATCGTGTGCAGGTACGACTCACACCACTTGCCGACACCGCCGCCAAAGCGGGTGAGGCCCCAGCCGGTACGATTTACGAGATTGGTTTTAACTCAAAGTTTACGGCTAATCGAATCGAACTGGTGAGCTACGATGCCAACACCAAGTCGTTACGCCACGCCAGCAAGACGACCGAGGAGTACAAGTAGCATTCTAGGCACGCGCAAACTCTGCGGCCTCTTGTACCAGCGCCTTTGGGGGCCGCACGCCGGTATAGAGTACAAATTGCTCCAGTGCTTGCAGTGTGATCACCTCAAAACCGGTGATGATGCGTTTTGTTCCGAGCGAGCGCGCAAGCTTCACCATGGGCGTCTCCATCGGAATCGCCACCACCTCGAACACCAACTCGGCCTCACTGATCTCTCGTGGCGAGAACGCGAGATCATTCGCCTCCGAACCACCGGCCATGCCAATGGGCGAAGCATTGACCAAAACCTTCACCGCCGCCGTGAGTTCAGGCACCCATTCAAAGCCATATTTTTCGGCGAGCACACGGCCAGTGTTTTGGTTGCGCGCAACGATAAATCCCCTTTTAAAGCCAACGTCTCTGAGTGCGCAAACTACGGCCTTTGCCATACCGCCACTGCCACGTACCGCAAAGACTTCGGTCACCGGTATTTCGCTTTTCACTAAAAGCTCGCGAACCGCCTGGTAATCGGTGTTATAGCCCGTGAGCACACCCTGCTCATTGACGATGGTATTGACCGACTCAATACCCGCAGCCGAGGTGTCGACGTGATCGAGAGACTCCATCGAAGTCTCTTTAAACGGCATTGAG
>SXRI01000109.1 GCA_005793615.1 Bdellovibrionales bacterium | reverse complement strand
TGCGCCAAATCTTCGATGGAGTAAATATCGTGATGAGGCGGTGGTGAAATCAAGGTCACCCCGGGAGTGGAATGCCTAAGTCTCGCTATTTCCGCATCGACTTTATGCCCGGGAAGTTGGCCGCCCTCACCTGGTTTCGCGCCTTGAGCCATTTTGATTTGGATCTCAGTCGCGCTATTTAGATACTCAATGGTCACACCAAAGCGCGCCGAAGCGATTTGTTTGATCTTGGAGTTTTTGCTATCGCCATTGGCAAGAGGATCGAAGCGGCGCGGATCCTCGCCGCCCTCGCCCGAATTACTCTTACCTCCGATTCGATTCATCGCGATCGCCAGGGTTTCGTGAGCCTCGGCACTGAGTGCACCCAGCGACATGGCGCCGGTCGTGAATCGCTTCACAATTTCCGCAGCTGCCTCAATCTGTTCGAGAGGCAACGGTTCGCTGAATTTGCGAAAATGAAGATGCCCGCGCAAGGTGAATCGTTCAGTTTTCGTCAGAGCAGCCGAGAACTCACGATAAGTCTGCGAATCATTTTTTCGTGTCGCTAGCTGCAGTTTCGAAATCGTCGAAGGATTCCATTGATGACTCTCGCCATCAGCCCGAAAATGCACCTCGCCGCCCGAGGGTAGATCGGCAAACTCTTGCCCCTGAAATCGCTGTCCTTCAAGCCAACGACGCCGGGTCTCCTCTTGAACTCCATCAAGACCAAGACCTCCGACGCGTGAGATCGCCCCAGGGAAATACCGCCCCACGAGATCCTGGCTCAAACCTAAGATTTCAAAGGTCTGTGCACCTCGATATGAAAGAAGCGTTGAAATCCCGAGCTTCGAAAGCACTTTGAGAAGGCCCTTCACCAAAGCCGCATAGTAGTGATCAATAGCTCGTTCCTCCGAAACGCCAGTCGGTAATTCCCCTTGAGTTTGCAGACGACGGCAGATTTCCTCAACGAGGTAAGGATGAATAACGTCGGCACCGAATGACAAAAGACATGCCATTTGATGGACATCACGTACTTCGCCTGACTCAATAACGAGCGAGATGTCCATACGCAATTGTTTCGCAACCAAATGCGAGTGAACCGCCGACACCAGAAGCGGCGCAGGAATCGGCGCACGTTCGGAGCTGTGATTTCGGTCCGAGAGAATGAGAACCTCACAGCCAGAACGCGCAAGCTCTTCGGCCCGCTGACAAATTTCATTCAAAGCCGCATGAAGACCCGATTCATTGAACTCGAACGTCGCCGACAGTTCCGCGGTTGGCAGTGCAAGCTCAGTTTTAGCAATCATCCAACTGCGAATTTGCGAAATTTGTGAAGTTGTCAGAAACGGATGCTGGCAGAACCATTTCTTTCGCGCGGCTTGGCTACTGACGAATGGCGATGGGCGCGTGCCCAGGTAGGTGGATAGCGACATCACCGACTTTTCGCGAATCGGATCAATGGGCGGGTTGGTGACCTGAGCAAAAAGCTGCCGGAAATAATTCGTAAGAAGCTGCGGTCGATCCGACAAGAGAGCCAGTGGCGTGTCGGCGCCCATCGATGACGTCGCCTCTTCTTGGTTCAGGAACATGGGCATCAGCACCTGGAGAATCTCATCATAGTGATAACCGAAGCTGAGCAAGTTCTTAAAAAGGTTCGTGCTCAGCACCTGGGTCATCTGTGACGCTAGCGGCGCTTTGACCTCGTGCCAGGTGGCGCCAAGAACTCCCGCGATCTCAGGCGCTAGGGTTTCACTGGCAATGTGTTTCTTAGCATCGTTTTCAAGGTCGATTTTTCCTGTCGCCAAATCCACCGATAAGAGTTGGCCCGGGCGAAGCCTTGACTTGACCGCGACGAGTTCATTCGCGACTTCGAGCGCACCGACTTCAGAACCGGCGATCAAGGTTCCATCCTTGAGAATTTGATAGCGACAAGGACGCAAACCGTTGCGGTCAAGCGACGCGCCGATCACTCGACCGTCCGTGAAACAAAGAGCCGCAGGCCCATCCCACGGTTCCATGCGCAGCGCTTGATGTTGATAGAAATCCTTCAGCTGAGGCGTCATTTCGGGATCTGTTTCCCACGGCTCAGGCACCATGGTCATCATCGCCTTTACCGCGCTAGAGCCCGTGAGCAACAAAGTTTCAAAGGCTTCGTCGAAATTGGCCGAGTCACTTCGTCCGTCACTCAAAAGCGCCGTCGCTCCCGGTTCACTCTGAATTGGAAACTCCGTCTGCCGGGCCCGCATCCAATTGCGATTCGCTTTAATCGTATTAATCTCGCCATTGTGACAACAATACCTAAAGGGTTGCGCAAGCTCCCACGCTGGCAACGTATTGGTGCTAAAACGCGAATGTACGAGTGCAAACTGACTCTTGAACTCAGGGCTATCGAGATCAGGATAATAGACCGCTAGATCCTGCGGGCGCATCAAACCCTTATAAACGATGGTTTCAGTCGACAGACTGCAAATATAGAACTGCGAGAGTGTTTCGCCCGTCTGTGGGTCGCGGCAGCCGCTGTGGCGTCGAAAAGTGTGCTCAGCCCATCGCCGCAGGCGGTATAGATTTTCTTGTTTACATGAACTCGTGTCGAGAAAGGCCTGGTGGGTTTCGGGCTCGATAAGCTTCGCGTGAAGGCCAAGGCAATCTGGCAGCACTGGCACGCGCCGCCATGCCAGAACAGGTACACCCAATTCACGGGCCTTGTCGGCAAATCGTGTCCGCATTTGATCAAGATCAAATGCCGCTTGCGGCACAAAAATCTGCGCAACCGCATAGCTGCCGCGCTGAGGTAGCGGCAAACCCATTTTCCGGCGAAAGAAAGCGTCAGGAATTTGCAGAAGGATGCCGGCGCCATCACTGGTCTTGCCGTCAGCACCAAGAGCACTTCGATGCGCCAAACGAGACAGGGTCGTTAAAGCACCCGTTACTATTGAGCGATCCGCCGCCCGCTGACCATTGGCGATCAGACCAATGCCACAAGCATCGCGCTCAAAACTCTCGTCATACAGGCCTTGGCGATGGCTCATAAATTCCTTTGATTCTTGCCTCGTACACTTCGTCAAAACTCAAAATCTCCTCACCATGAAGCGAATCAAGGCCCTGCTCCTCGAGTTCCAAGGTGACTCTTAGGGGAACGAAAAGGCGCACGACCAAAAAGAGAACGGCCGAGCCGATCATTGCAAATACAGCAACCACGGCTGCGGCAATCAGGTTGGCCTTGAAAACCTTGCTGTCGCCATAGAGTAAACCATTCTCAATAGCCGGATTGACGGCTTTGGAAGCAAAGACTCCAGTCAAGATGGTACCGAGAAGGCCTCCGATTCCATGGCACGCAAAAACGTCAAGAGTGTCGTCAACGATATGAAACTTCGATCTGAAGATTCGCACCGAGAAGTTACACACGAATCCTGCCGCGAGGCCGATGATGAGTGCTGAGGAGACACTGACATATCCGGCCGATGGCGTGATCGCCACCAGACCTGCTACCGCACCGATACTGGAGCCCACAAAAGTCGGTTTTTCGAGTACCCAGTCGACCATCATCCACATGAAGAAACCTGCCGCGCAGCCGAAGAAGGTGGTCGCAAAAGCCTGTGCTGCGATGCCGTTGGCCGCTAGTGCTGAGCCGGCGTTAAACCCAAACCAACCTACTGCCAAGAGTGCGGTGCCGAGTGCGACTAGGGCGATGTTGTAACCTTTGATGGCTGTTTGTCGGTGATCATGACGTCGGCCAAGAAAGAGTGACGCTGTCAGTGCCGAGAATCCAGCACTCACGTGCACCACTAGGCCACCGGCAAAGTCGAGTCCACCGAGCTTTGCGATCCAGCCGTTGGTACCCCAAACCGAGTGTGCAATTGGGCTATATATGAAAATCGCCCACAGTGCCATGAACGGCACCCAAGCTTTGAAGTTAATTCGCTCCGCAAAGGAGCCCGTGATCAGCGCCGGCGTGATCACCGCAAATATCATCTGAAACGCCATGAAGAGAATGTGCGGGATGGTGGTACCGAACGTCGCATGTGGCGTGAGGCCGACATTATTGAGAAAAAGCCAATCAAAGTTACCGATGACACCATAGTTGTCTCCCGAAAAAGCGAGACTATAGCCCATGATCGGCCAAATGACCCCGACCACCGCCACCGCACTGAAACTTTGAAACAATGTTGAAACCACGTTTTTCGCGCGCACCATGCCCGCATAAAAAAACGCGAGCCCTGGTGTCATCAAGAGCACAAGTGCTGAAGACACTAACATCCATGCCGTGTCACCTGAATTAATCGTTGTCAAAGCCTGCTCATCCATTTGCTCGCCTCCAGAGGAGTTGGTTTTTTAATTCTTAGGTTTCAAACTCGGCGCGAGCAAATAAATTTTATCGTTATCTCACATTAGATTATTTATTCCGGCTCATCGTGGAATTTAGGGGAGAAAACGATAGCATTTTCCTGATGAAACGCCGTCTAGAAGAGGCATTGATAGGAATTGACTGATCCTCGGTTTCAGGCATGATTTCGTGATGCGA
>SXRI01000108.1 GCA_005793615.1 Bdellovibrionales bacterium | reverse complement strand
GTCATTCATCCGCAAATCGATGGTATATTCCGTGCTCAGGTGTCGCGCTCGCCCGCGATTGCCTATCAACAAAATCGAGCCGAAGAGCAAAAGGCCGCTGAAGAAGCGGTTCGTGATGATCTCAATAAATATCGCGTAGAAGTGGTTTCGGTGATGATCACCAATATCCATCTTCCTGAGGCGTTGATGAAGACGACCCAGCAAAAGAATCTCGCGGAACAAGAGAAATCGATGTACGACGCGAAGAAAGACGCCGAACAGCGCCGTATTGAGTTCGAGAAGACAAAGGCCGAGGCCGATGCGCAAGTGAAAATTATTACTGCCGAAGCCGGTATCAAGGTCGCGCAGCATGAAGCTCGGCAGATGGAAGAACGCGCACGTGGTGATGCAGCCCGTGTACGCATGACCGCTGAAGCCGAAGCCACGCGAACCAAACAAATCGGTGATGCGGAAGCTGGCGTAGTGCAGTCGAAAGGTGAAGCTCAGGCAAAGGCGTATCGGGATCAAGTGGGCGCGTTGACCGCTTCCGGAGTCACAACGGTCGAGGTGGTTAAGGCCATCGCCGCTGCAGGATTGAAGATAACACCTGATGTGCAGGTCGTTAGTGGCGGCGGCACAGGTGGCGGTGGTTCCGACGGTTCGGGACTCGTTCAGTTACTGCTTGCGCAGACCTTGCGAGCCAATGGACTTGGTGGTCCCAGCAAACCCATGCAGCAGTGAGGTAGGTGGTGGCGGATGAGTTTGCCAAGTACGTACAGTCCCGGAACTTCACTGTGAAAGTGAAACTTGATACCGCTGGTCGCAAGGGAAAACAGGTCACCGTTTTGGATGGATTGCCAAAACAGGAGCTGTTTTTGGCGGAGCTGGTTAAATCTCTTAAAAAACTCTGTGGCGCGGGCGGAACTTATGTACTCGACAAGAAAGATGGTGTGGTCGAGTTACAAGGGGATCATCGCGACCGGGTCTGTGGTTTTCTGGAGAAGCATCAGATGAAATTTGTCCGCACTTAAGGTTGCTTATATCGACTCAAGTCATTGTGGGACCAAGGTATGGACTTGCTCCCCCAAAATAGTCTGGGATAGTGACCAGAGTTTAGCCCAGTAGGTCTCGGCTGATGGGTTGTAATGTAAAAACAGCTTCTGCATCAACCGAGAAGTTCCGATAGTTTAGCATGTCGGTGCCGGGTTTTTCGCTGAGCCAAAGTCGCTCGCTTTTCTTCATTTTGTTGTCCGTGATCAGTGCAGCTGTGCTGGGCTATGCAGCGGCTTTTTTCTTTCTAGAGGCACGCCTTGCCGCGCTTTCAATGACAGTGGGTGTGCTGGTCCTTACACCGCTCGCCATTTTTTTAGAACTTAAGAGTTACGCGAACGCTGCGCGGATGGTTCTTCTGGCGGAAGGAATTGGCAGCATTTTTTCGACACATTTAGGAGTACGCGCACCACTGCACGCCGACCTGTATTATCTGGCAGCGATGACCTTGCCTTTGCTTATTTTCGAGGCAAAGAACAAGAAATCGATCTGGGGCGCCGTGAGCATCTCGGCTATTATGTGGACTGTGCAGCAACGGGTTCCCATGCCCGAGTTTAGCTCTTATTGGGTTCCGCATGAGTTTCCGATTCAACCGTTTCAAACTTTGAATTTCATCGGCACCGCGATTTCGCTGACGATCTTTCTGAATCTCTATTTGAATCTGAGCGCGCAGATTCAGCAGCAGCTGGATTCTACCAACCAGCGGCTCAATGAAGCGCAAAGAATCGCCAAAATGGGCAGTTGGTCCTAAGAAATCGATTCAAATGAGATGAACTGGTCGGATCAGCTAAAAGAAATTTTCCAACATGATTTCTCCAGCAACGCACCAACATTTGGAACTTTGGTATCGTCGATACATCCTCATTATCGTGATGCATGGATTTTGGCGGTTCAGGATTGTGTCGCACACGGAACGTCATTTAAACAGGTTTTTCGAAAGATCATTTCTGGCCGTGATATCTGGATCGAGGCCCGGGTTGCTGCCTCGCGCGGCGCAAACTCTGATGTGAAGGGTTTGTCTGGAACCTTTCAGGATGTCACCGATGACGTCAAAGCGAGGGCGGATCTCGAAGCCGGGCGCCTCAGGACGCTTCATGTTTCAAAGTTGGCTGCTTTGGGTGAACTATCGGCCGGTGTGGCTCACGAAATAAACAATCCGCTGGCGGTTATCGATTTGGTGGCGGGGCAGATCTTGCGACACGCAAGCAACCCCGAAGAACTCAGGATCAAGGTCGAAGTTTTGCGCCGCTCCTGCCAGCGCATCGCGAAGATCGTGAGAGGTCTAAAAAAGTTCTCGCGTTCGGGCGACAAACCGGAAATGCGTCGCCATCAACTTCGCCTGATTGTGGAAGAAGCGGTCACTCTGGTGAATGCAAAGGCAAAGACTCATAAGGTCTCGGTGTCTGTGGAGTGCTCATCGCAACGGGATGTCTTTTGTGACGAACTTGAAATTGAGCAAGTCATGGTGAATCTGTTTATGAATGCGATTGATGCCATAAAGGACGCGCCGGAAAAATGGGTGAAGGTGACGATCGAAGATACACCCGTAGAGACCATAATGCGCGTTACTGATTCAGGGCCAGGTATTCCCGAGAGTATTCGTAATGCCTCAGTTATTGGCGGGCGCATGGGGGATGAGGTCGTAAATTTGAATGCTTGAGTTGATCGATATTTTAT
>SXRI01000107.1 GCA_005793615.1 Bdellovibrionales bacterium | reverse complement strand
CTTTAGGATAGGTTCGCTGAACCCAGCTAGACTTACCCGTTCCACGAGGACCAAAAAGGAAGTAACTTTGCTTCGCGGGCGGCGTTAGTAATCTGGAGTACATAAGTCCATTTTAAGGCAAAAAATGGAATTAGCAAGGAAAATTTTTATCTCATCTAACCTTCGCGTCGGCGTACTTTTAGTTTCTAAAGAGGAGGCGGCCATGCCTTTCACCTATCAGGTTTACAGAACGGCAGTTGCTTGTCGATGAGCTCAGGTATCGCCAGGTTAAGAACCTGCGTTATTCCCTGCACGCATCGTCTCGAAATGAGAACCCGACTAAAGTTGGGCGAAAAAATTGCCGATTGTTCCCTGTGTATCGGCGACTGAAAACTCCCGAGATTAATCTGAGAATGGGCTGTAGCCAGGCTGGTTACAGTTTAATAGATGTCATGATTGCCGCAGGGATCTTGGTGATCGTATCGTTTGCCGTCGCTATCACAAGTGTGCAGTTTGCGGTGCGAATGGCAAAGATGGGGGGCTTGAGCAAAATCGATGTTGTTAAAACAAATGTCGCGAGCTTGGCCTTTGATAATGCATCTTGGCTGGCATCCGTTAACGGAGCGCTGAACGGAGCCGTCAAGACCTGCATTCAGTCCTTCAAAAGTACTTCGTCGACGTGTATTCCTCCAATTTGGTGTTCTAGATTTTCCGCAAATTCTGCCTGTACTTGCGGTTCCAGCTCCTCTGCATCTGCGACCTGCCCCACGAGTTTGGCTGCCTCGCGGAATTTCAGTCTTTATGATGCTTCGGGTGTTCTCTTTTATAACGCTCAAGACAGCAGGAATGGATTCAATAGCGTCGGCATACAATGTGGGCCTGACGCCCCCATTGTGCAAAATAGGGCTGACAGATTCCCTAGTGCGAACTGCCCCTACCGCTACGATTTACGTTGGTATACGATTCCGAACGGTTCGACGTCCCCTCGGGTTATTGGCATCAGAGCGACTCTGCAAGTTGCTCCCGACACCAACAGTCAACTAAATCCCAACCGGTATTCCGTGCCGTTGATGTTTCGTTCCGCAAATTAAAGTTGTGACGAAGTAGAAGGCCGAGTTAAACTGACTCATTTCAAGCACGAAGGGTGTGCAGTGCAATTTCATAAACGATTCTCGCATGGAGAAAGCGGTTTCGGCTTAATTGAGGTTATGATCGTGGTGGTTGTTTTTTCCATGGCCATGGTCTCGCTGGCGTACATTTCCATGCAATTGGCAAAAAATAACAATAGTCTTGCGGATTTGGCGGCAATTAGTACTTTTCGCCGGAGTATTCTGACGTTCGTGACGGATGACCCTTCATGGAAGGCAACAGTTTCAATGAACGGCTCTATGGCTTGTCTTGCAAACGGAGGCGGGGCCGGCTGCACGCCTTTTCGTCTTACAACATTCAACCTTTTCGATGCGTCTGGCAGAATAGTTTATAACTCGACTAATGCGGTGAACGGTATCAACCTTTCTGCCATCCCGTGCGGTCCGAATTCGTCCGCAGGCTCGCCCTATACCACATACAGATATCCAAGCGCCAACTGTCAGTTGCAATTCACGCTTCAATGGGCGGCGATGGACAACAACCCCTATCCCGTCGTCGCGATCACAGCGTCTTTAAGGGTCGGAAAAAACGGGTCAGGGATGCCGTACGCCGATCTCGTTTTCAATCCGAACGTCTACAGTTTTCCGATTACTGGCCCTTGGTCTCCGGTAACCGGTCCGCCGCCTGGACAGTGGCCAACAACTTTAATTTATCGACGTGCGGTTCCCTGAACTTGGTGGATGAGGAGCAAGCAGATGACTGGGGCTTTAAAAAGGTTGCATCAGAGTGGATTCACACTCGTAGAGACTATGATCGCCATAGGTCTCGGGTCCATCCTTGCCCTAGGTGTTTCGACGTTACTTTCGTGGACAGTTCAGATTCAGACGGCCGCGATGACGCAGGCGGTGCTTGAGGCCTTTCAGCAGAATATGATAAAAAATCTCGCAAGTGAAGCGGCTTGGCGAAATACCCTCTCAGCCGGAGCGGCGACTGGTATGGGCTGTCTGACAAATCTCAATCCCTGTACCACAGACGACACACCTGGCGGCCCTCCGATTCAGGATAGGCCGTTTGTGCTCTATAGCGTGGGAGGTGTAAACCCCGGGAGTGTGATTTTCGATTCGACCAATCCAAGTAATGGCCTCACCTCAAAGGGGATACCTTGCAACACATTTTCGGCCGCCGGAAATGACGCCTGTCCATTTCGATATGATTTGAAGTGGAGCGCTGTTTGTACGCCGGGCAATTGCGTTAGTCCGCAGGTCGTCGTCAATGCCATTCTCATGTATCGTCCCTTAACACCAACTAAGCTGGTCCTGAACGTGGATCGTTACTCAATCAACAGCTTTTATCCTGGGTCTTCTTCATCGTCGTGTTTAGCGAGTTCGCAGGTTTTCGCCGTGCCGGGAACGTACACCTTCACAGTTCCGTCCGGTTATCAATACATGATGGTCGAGGAGTGGGGGGCTGGCGGTGGTGGTGCCGGAGTTTTTAACACATGGGGCGGCTGCTTTCCTTTTGTGCCAGGAACAGCTGGCGGGCCAACCTCGTTTGGCGGGCTCGTTGCAAATGGCGGTCCCCCCGGGAACGCTATGGTGGCCGGCGGATCACATCAGTGGAATTGGTGTGTTTGGGCAGGCTATGGCCCGGTCTGCGGGAGTATTTCATTTGCCGATTGTAATGGATCCGCAGCTTCGAATCAGGGTGGGGATGGGTATCCGACAACTCCATTCCCTGGACCCACGATTCCTCCGAATATGCAACTTTGCTCCACGGGCCTCAGCGTAAGTGCCGGTTTGGGCGGAAGACCTGCTGCTGCCATCGGCTCCAGAGGGGCTGCCGGCAGTGCCGGCGGCGGTGGCGGTGCTGGCTCGCCACCCAAATTTGATTCGGCGACCTTCATTGGTGTGAACTGGTCGGTGGTAACTTTTGCGTTCACGAGAGGCGGAATGGGCGCCTACGACGTGACGAGTTTGCCAGGTTTGTTGGATGGTCATTACAATAAAGCAATCTACACACCGGCGACGCTAGCGCCTGGCTCAAATGTCACAGTGATTGTCGGTGCCGGCGGAAACGGTGGCAACTCCAATGGCTGGGTCGGGGGCAAGGGAGCCAACGGCATTGTCAGAATTGTCTACTGGTAAGCAGTTGAGAGGGGGAGTCTTGACTAAGAGTAAGCGCACATTCGGTTTCCTGATCGCTCTGTTTTGCCTAGGGACTTTTGCAATCACCATCCAATTTCTGAGATCAAACGAAACCGTGTCTGAGCCGGCCACTGGGGCGGGCGAGGAGCGACCGCCTCAACTCGACGCCCAGGCGGAGGCGGCACCACCGCTTTCCGTTGGAGAACTTGAAGGCATGCCGCCGGTGCGAGACTTCAATCAGTTTCGTGAACTCTTGGCTGCGGGGAAGATGCCCGGCTTTCCGAAGGACGTTAACGACATGTCGGAACTAGCGGTCGCCGAGAAAAAACGCCAACAGGCTGTGCTTGAGGCGGAG
Organism: Bdellovibrionales bacterium; assembly: GCA_005793615.1. GTDB lineage: Bacteria > Bdellovibrionota > Bdellovibrionia > Bdellovibrionales > JAMPXM01 > SXRI01. Next base: position 4,016 of record SXRI01000107.1, on the reverse strand, counting down.
GAAAGCTCGCGGAGCGAGCTCAAGAGATTGGCGAGTTGCTTTTCGCCGAACTTGTTCAAAATGTCCGGCCAAGGGCAGTCCGCGCAGCAACAGCAAATTCCGGCCGAGCTCGCCAAGCAACTGCCGCTTATGGTGCAATCTAGCTGTCTTTCCATGGCTCAGCGAATTGTGGACAAATACCCTAAGTTTCGCAGGGAGTTTGAAAAGGAGATTCTTGCGAAGGCCAAGCCGGAGGCCGTAAAGATGGCACGTGAACAAGCGCCCCTTTAAAGCCAGTTTAAACTCCAAGTTACGGTGCTGGCGCAGGCGGTGCCTCGGTCGATTTGCATTTTTGCCTTTCCCTTTAGAAAGAGATCCACGCTGCGGGCTAATTTTACCTCGTCGGGACAAGAAGACTTTTGCGCCGGTGCCGCCGAGAGGAAGTAACCAGACTTCAGATCGATAAGCAAAAATGGCATTTTGTTTTTGCGCACGTAGTCGATGAGTGAAGGTACGCTTTCGTTCACCGAGCCTGGAAAGAGCGCCAGGTGTAGGACCTTAATCTGTACCGCAGGTGAAACCGTGATGCCAGTTGCCTGCAGAGCTTTTTTTTCAGCCTCATCAAGGCTTGAGAAGCTTTTTTTGACAAACAAGTTTTCAAATTGGTTGCCACCCGCTGCCGTTGGACTCGGATCAAAGGCGGATTTTGAAAAAACAAAGTCGCGATCGGCAACAATCTGGTGGCATGCGTGGCAAGCCTCGACGGTCGTTTTCATCGTCGCGTAAGGAACACCTTCCCCTGAAAGGTAGATGGCATATCCCCAGCCATTCGTGCCAGGATGTTTTTTAGCTGATTTTTCCATGAGCTGAATTCGCTTGAAACTCTTAGGAGCGAGGCTGGCAGGAAAGGCGTCATCCTTCTCGACTCCGAAACCGATCTTTCCAAACATGGCGCCGTCGGGAAATTCACGGGCATTGGATTTCAGGGCACGGTATGCGAGATCATTGGCATAGATAAACCGCTGTTCGTTCGTGTCGCTGCGGAAGCGGACCGTGACCAAGTGCCAGCTCTCCCAAAACTTCGCGTATTTCGGAAAATCAATGCCGTCAAAATCGCGTTCGCGACTCAAATAAGGAAACAAAGAATCAAGCTTTAGCGGTGGTGTCTGCGCCAACGAACCGAAGGTGGCGTGCCCCGATAAGGTCAAGACAAAACTAAATAAAAAAACTTTCCAACGGATCGGGCGAGCTCGCTTTGTCATGCCCCGATTACACGACGCCCTTTTTCTTTAGGCAAGGACTATCCCCTGGGCCAAGACCTGGTTCATTCTTCCGGTTTCAGGGTGTACAATCTAAGCCATTCCGGGAGAGAGGTCTCAATGGAAGAAATCTCGCGTAGAAAATTTCTGGCAGATGTTTCCCTGCTTACGGGAGTGATGGTTTGTCATCTCCCGTTCCGAGCCCTAGCGCAAGGCTCAGGTAATGGAGAAGAGGATTTATTGGCGGTCGGATCGATAGATGGTTGTGTCTACCAATTCGACCTCAAAACCAATCGCTTGAAAAAAAAGGTTTCCGTCGGTTTCATGCCGCATAGTTTTATTCAGAATCCAAAACAAGAGGAACGCGTTTGGGTGGTATCCGGCTGGGGCAATTTGGCGAAAGAAGTGGATTTTCGCCACGGAAAGGTCATCAGATCATGGAAGGCGCCAAGTGGATTCCAGATCGCTGGACATGGATTCCATTCTTCTGATGGCGAGAAGGTCTTTTTCTCGTTACTTAATTTGGAAACGGGACAAGGGCATTTGGTCGGTTATCATGCGGCGACCTTGCAGCAGACGTTTGAATGCACGGTGGTCGGTGCCATGCACCAGTGTCACTCTCTCGACGATGGAACCATTCTGCTCTCGAGTTCGGGAATTCGCAGGCCACATGGAATTCCACGAAGTGGGCCGAGACTCGAAAAGTCTTCTTTGGTGCGTGTGACTGGAGACGGGAAAGTGCTTGGTCAAATGTTTATCGACGACATGGATCAAGTGATCGGGCATTTTTCCGTCGCTTCAGATGGTACGATCATCGCTTTGACTTGTCCGCGGGTTGGAGCAAATGTCTCGAGTGGCTCCATCTATGTGAGTCAGTCCGAAAAATTCTCGCTCTCCAAGTTGACTCTACCGGCCGATGTCGGATCGCAGCTTCATGGCGAGTTTTTTAGTGTCGCAATTGATGAGGCTGACAATTGTGCGATCGCAAGCGCATGCGGGAATGGCCTTGTGGATATGAGTGCGATCGGTCGGGGTGTTCTATTCGACTTCCGTGCATGCAAGTTTTTAGGTGTTGTTCCGCTGCTCGCTTCGAATATCGCTTATGATCGCGCACGGCGACAATTTATTTCGGGTGGAAATGGCGAGCTTTTTCGTATCAATAAAAAAAGTTTACAGTTGGAGCGGATTCCAGCCGGTAAGGATAAGCTAGGATATCTAAGAGGTCCGCATAGTGCCATTATCAGGTTGAAAGGGACGGTCTAAACCATGTTGAAGCGTCGCGATTTTTTGTTGTTCAGCGCCGGAGGTGTGGCGTATTTTTTCCTGCCGACCCGAGCTGCGTGGGCGGCTCGCGAACAAACAAAATGGCTGATCTTGGGTTCAGGGACCGACTTCGTTCGCATTGACTTGACGACGAGTCGGCGCGAGACGGTATCTACGCCGACCAAGGCGCATAGTTTTACGATCCTGCCCGGGGAGCCAAATCAGGTTCTTGGTATTGAGAAGTGGGATCGCCGCTTGAGTCACGTGGATTTCGCTAAAAAACGCCTGGTGAGGTCGGTCGAGCCTGTGGGGAAACGAAACTTTTACGGTCATGTTTGCTGGGATCCGCAGGGTCGACATTTCATTAGTCCGCAGATGGATCCGCAAACTGCGCGAAGTTATTTGGTATGGTACGATCGCGACTCCTTTAAGGCTGTTGACGAAGTCGAGCTGACCCTCGGGGGATGTCACGATTTAGCGGTTCTGCCAGGTACTGATCTCTTGGCGGTGACGTCAAGCGGTCTCGCGCAAACCTATGACAATCCCCATGGCCCGCCGGTGAAACGAGTCGGACCCTCAGCCATTATCTTTTATGACATGAAAAAGAGAAAGGTAGCGCAACGGCATGAACTCGGTCGGTCGGGCGTCTTTCCGGGGCATTTAAGAGTGGGATCAGCAGGACAAGTTTACTTTTTGACTTCGATGGCCGTGGGTGAAAAGGGACCCGTGTCAGGAGGAATCTACGATACCAATTTGACCCAAGCACCACGAGAATGGATTATTCCCGAGTCATTCAGAACCTCGCTGATCGGCGAGTTTTTGAGTATTGAGATTGACGAAAAATTGAATCGCTTGGTGGCGAGCAATCCGACTTCGCGGCAATTACTGACGTTTGATTTAACCACTCGCGGATTTTTGAGCGCGACATCTTCGGCATCGTCGGGGATCGCTTGGGATGGGGAGCGAGCGATCCTTTACGGGTTCGAGCCCGGAGCGAGCACCGAACGGATCGAAAAAATGGATGGATTTACCTTCCGCCGTCTAGTGACGGCCAAGATGTCTTCTCATATCCTGTTGGTCCATGGCAGTGGTAAGGGCGCATCTGTTTGAGCTTCGTTCGCGCCTCGATCGTCAATTTAATGGCCGTCGGGAGCGGGCGCTGTCTTAGACGCTTCGAGTGCGGTAGGGCTTGCTTTGCTGGCGATATGGGTCTGATAGTCGCTATTAAGTGATGGATACTTATCGACCAGCTTACGAGCAAACGCGATGCATTTAGCCTGCGTCTCGATTTTGAGTTGATTGCGCGCGCTCTCCGGAATCATGCTTAGGTGTTCGGCCGGCATTCCCAGAGGGGTTTCGCTCGTCAAACATTTCTGCAAATTTTTTATCTGCGTTCTCGCGGCGCCCTCACTCGCAAACGCCGCGTTTGAGGCATTTTGTTGCTTCTGCAGGGCCGCCATCATCTCCTTGGGAAGCGGTGCGGATGGTGCAGTCTGGAATTGCTGGTGGCTCGTG
>SXRI01000106.1 GCA_005793615.1 Bdellovibrionales bacterium | reverse complement strand
GGTCGTATCGCCACTAAAGGCAACCACGGGTTCATCAATACGCTCATCGATTTCGACCCCCTTTTTTCTCAAGTCGCCAAGGTTCCAGGAGTCGAGATTTCGGTACTCGGGTTTCAAGCGTTTCTTGCGTGCATAGACAACGTACCCTTGCGCTGCCACGCGATGAAAAGCGGGTACCGCTTTAAAAAAATACGGCGCCTTCAGGGCGTACTCTTCACCAAGAGTGGCACTGCGAAACTGATATTGATAGGTATGGCCATCAATTTCTTCCCAGAGGCGCATCAACTGGCGCATGGGCTTAAGCAGAGGCTCCGGCATATAAACATTCGGCGGTGCCTGACCCATCATCGCTTTTTGGCCGACGAGATAGGGGAGACCAGAGGAGTGATCCATATGTCCATGGGTGAGAAGGACATTGTTCACGGGTACCTGAAACGGCAACCCCTGGGCGACATCAAAGCAGCAATCGGCATCAGGGAAAACAATACTTGTTGAGATCCCGGCCATGGAATATCCGAGGAGATGGACGTCGCGATACTTCCACGAATAACCGGCGCTCAGTGACATTAAAGGGTCTTTTCAGTGCCAAGAGCCTTCGCTAAGACATCGTGCCCAAGCCAATGAACGGGGGCGGAGGGCACGAAGCTATCATGAAACATAATATATCCAGTGGCGCGGAAAATCTCTTCACTCAACAGGAAGGTGATGAGTTGTTTGGGGTCTTGGTGCATTTCAACTAATTTCTCAGACGAATCGATCAACTTTTCCATTTGCGCTTTGCTATTGTGCGCCGGCCAAGTTTCAAAATTGCAAACCGAACGCAATTCCGTTGAGGTCAGTGCCTCATCTGTAAAGGCCGCGATCTTTTCAAAGTCGAACTCAGGTTTCAACAGGGCTTTGGCGCGTGAGAGAATCGAGATGGCGCGCGGAGTTTGTCCAATTTCTTTTTTCAAGGCTGAGAGGAATGGGTAGAGTGGCACTTCAATTCCGACAAAAATCGAACTCGAGTTGGTGAGGATCTCCGGGCAGTTGTAGACCGTCGCATGCACACCGCGGCTCCATTCTTGGCTTGCGACGTCCTCAAGAAGAATTTTCGCCCAGCCTTGAAGATAGGGCGCGTAACTCTGCCATTGGTACTCGCCGCGGATCTGCACTTCATTGCCATGGTAACCGTAAGCAACGTAGCGGGCGCTACCGCCTTCTTGCACGAGCCGTTCGCGTAGAGGGGCCGAGAGCTCGATCAAATGGCGAAGGGTGAGTGCAGTGACGTCATCAAAATTCCAAGAACAGAGTTTGCCAAGTTCCGACTTCCAAAAGGTCTCCGACGACAGATGACGATCGCCAGTGCCTTTAAAAACACGATTCATTGTCGGCATGAGAATTTTCGCGCGAGGCACACCTCCGGCCATGGTGTGCGCAAATAGAACATTAGCACCCTTTGGAATGTGGCGCTCAAGTTCAAGCATATAGCTTTGCACATTCCTGCGAAATCGCTCAGTAGCATTGCGCCGGGAGTCTTCGACTTTGGCCCAATCGAGCTTCGCCTCGGCCCATTCACCCATCTTGACGTTCTTGATCTGGTCAATGGGGTTTGTGCCGTCTTGCGAACACGGCTCCATATCAAAACCCGCCTCGAGAGGAATATTGATGAAGGGTTGTGTCTGCGTAGCCAACTCTTCGGCGTTAAGCGCCCGTAGCGTGCCATCGCTGTCACGGCGTCCGACCGTTGAGCGAACCACCTTCATGCCGGCGCGAATCGCCTCGTCGACGATTCCGTTGGCATATCCACGTGAAAAAAGTTCGCCGAAGATCACGAGTACGTCACCCGGGCGGTACTTGGCCTGCCCAGGAATCTGCCGTAAGGGAGTGAACGGACGTTGGGCATTCCGGTTAGCGTTTTCGTGTGCATTAGGGCGTGTCACTGGGTGCGTCGCTGAGTGCGTCACTGGGGGCCTCTTCTTCTATCCAAACCAACGAGACAAATCACATAGAAGCGAGAGCCTATGTCAAACGGCCGCGCAAGGCAAATTGTGAGGAGTAAGAGACGATACAAAGGTGTTTTTGAGGCGCCTTCCTTTGAAGAAAATCCTCCAAATAACGCTCCATATTATGTGACAAAAAAGAGCACTCCAATATTTCGAAGGTGTAGAACACTGGCGCTAGGTTTTTAACAGCCTAGTAGCGGATTTTATCTTCCTTGAGATCCCATTCACAAAACACCTTATAGGCCTCATCGCGTTCGAGTTGTTCGATCGGTATGGTGCGCTGAGAATTCTCTTTTGGAATTTCCTGATAAATGAACTCATCGTCGAACTGGTGGCGGGCAGCGTCCTTGCGAGAGTTACCAAAGTGAATCATCTTGATGCGAGCCCAGTAGGCGGCAGCCAGACACATCGGGCACGGTTCACACGAGGTATAGAGCTCGGCTCCGCTCAGATCAAAATTCTTCAAGTACTCCGCCGCGCGACGAATGGCGACGACTTCGGCATGAGCGGTCGGGTCATTGGTCGAGGTGACTTGGTTCCAGTGCGAAATTCGGACCAAGGCGCCCGACCAAATCGGTTCCATTCCGCCCGGTCATTTCGGTTCGATGGCGCCCGGGTAAATCGGATCAATCCGCCCGGCCCGCAGCCTAATTGTTAGGCAAGTGACGCGAAACAACATGT
>SXRI01000105.1 GCA_005793615.1 Bdellovibrionales bacterium | reverse complement strand
CGACTTTTTCAAGGTCAGCTAGGGTTCTTGCGATTTGATAGGAATTTGAAAGATTTGACTCATTCCTGAGAAGGGCGGTGACGCCCGTCCATGCCGCTCGGGCCTGGTGTAAGGCAACGGCGCGAAGCAAAGCAAGGCTCAAGCCAGACGCGAGGATAAAGATCACCAACCATTTGGAGTTCGCGCCGCTTTTCAATAGAGCAAGCGCTCGTCGGGGCCCTTGTGCCATGAGTTCCATCCATCGAAAATCGTTCGTACAATAAAAAAGAAATCGGCCGCATACTCCAATTGCAGTTTGATTCGGGGCGATGGCCAGTGGTTCACCCGCTCGCGATCCAGGATCTTTTCAGCTAGCGCACGATTTCTAGAAAAAAAGTAGATGCGGTTATATGGAAAACGGGAGAAGTCTCGTTGTTGGTTGGCAATGACTAGATGGCGGTGGGCTTCGATCGAGGCATGTTCAAAAGCGTCCTCGAAACTGGGACGCACGGCGCTGCCCAGGAAGCAGCCTTCGCCAGTAAAAGCGGCCAATACGCACAGTTCCAGGTTAAAGGAAGTATTTCGATCCATAAACACAAAGTTCTTGCTGAAGATTCTCCATGACGAAAAGCCGCTTAAGATTTCCTGTGATGTCTTTTACAAGTTGTCGACTTTTCTCTCGGGCATTGGGCAGCCCTCGTCGATCCACTGAGCCATCGCCCATCGCTCAAGACCTTCGAACGTCGAGCGGAGTCTTGTGTTGTCGGTATCGAAACCGGCCGCGAAGCCACAAGCCGATGGGAACTCATGCAGCCCCCATTCGGTCGAATCTTGATTTGAGGTGAGCCCCTTGAAGAAGCTTCTCTCGATGAACTCTGCAACAGCGATTTTTCTGGCCTTTTGCAGATCGCTATGAAATCCGGATCCAAGAGTACGTCTATCGGTACTTCTCGCGGTGACATGCCATCCGCTTGCATGTCTTGCATTCGCAAGAGGCGTTTCAATGAGGTCCTCGAAAGAGGGAAAATGTTCTCGAAGGCGATCAATCATAGTGCCGGCCCGACGTCCTCGAAGCGAATACGGGTTACCATTGGTCCGAGGCTTTTAATGTCGAGGTCTTTGCTGAGGAGATAGAAGCCCCCGCGATGAAATGTGGGAATCGCGGCGGCATCATCAGTGAGAAGGTCCTGGAATTGTTGCGCGACGGAATCAGGGCTGATTTCGCCTGAAGCTGTCTTTCGCGCAAACTCACAGATTTGTCCAGAAGGATCGGGCCAGCGTGATCCGACGTCACTACAAAAGAGCATGTCGATGATCCAGGATTCGTATCCGCCGCCGATTTCGGAGCCCAGGACAACGAGATCGAAGTTTGTGCGTTCGTGTTCTCTTAAGAAGGTTTTAGATGGATCAGTATCGAAGGTAATCGACCATCCCAGGCGTTTTGAGGTTCTCTCGGCGATCTCTTGTAAAGCAAGGTGAACTTTGTTGTTGGCGATCTTCATTACAATCGATGTAGGTTTCGAACTGTGTTCCTGAACATGACTCGATTTGGGTATCTCACTTAGCTCGATTTTGTCGTTAAAATAAAAACGCTCGGTCTTGAAGTATCCCTTGGATTCAAAAGGCAGGCGCCGGAGTTCCTCCTTGAACATTCTGGCAAAGAGCTGACGCACAGTTTTTGATTCGAAAGTCGCGCGTTTGTGATTCAGAGCCAAGATGTAAAGCCCCTGTGGCATTTGTCGGATTTGCGCAAATCCCTCCAGATGGTTGTCTTGTGGATCAAATAGCTCGATGACTTTTGGGCCAACGTGTTTTTTGAACTGCCCTAAATCTCCGCGTCTCACTACGATGTTTTTAAACTTGGAGGCGAACTCAGGAAGGAAATTCTCGCGGGCGATGAGATGATAAGAGCGATCATCGGGCATTCCGGCGAAGCGAAATGGGCCGGAGGAAATAATAGTTGATCTGTCCTTCCATTTATCCCCTTCAAAGTTCGCACTGCACACAAAGCCAAACGGCGCCATCGTCAAATGTTCGAGAAAACCTGAAAAATCCCTGCCTTCGAACTCGAATATCAACCTGTTCCCATCAGCACGAATGCCCTCCAGGCCGGAGGCACGACCGGATACAAGTTGTCGGTATCCCTTGATACGACGAAAAACCGGATGGTCTCCGCCGCTTGAGTAAATCCGAATAGTTCGCGCAAGGCTTTCAGCGAAGTTCGTGGCATTGATCGGCTCGCCGTTTTCACAACTAAGTTGGTCACGGAGTTCGAAGATCCAGCGATTGCCGTCGAGCCACCATTTCTTGGCGAGATAAGGCACCGGCCGTTCATCGGAAAAATAAGTGACCAAGGTACCGATGGCCGGGGCAAACACCAGATTGTTCGAAAGATCTTCGATGTCGCGAATTTCCGAGGATAGCTCGGGACGTAGTTCGGGAAAGAAGAAAGTCACGGTCGAAGTCATTTTTTCTTCCAATTGGTCTGATGAAAATAAATTAAAATCCTTTATTAGGCGAATGTTCGTGTTAGCCATCATCGACACGAATGCTGATACCATCAAAAGTAGTAAAATCGATTTCTTTGCCTTCGGACTCAAATGAGGCTTTGATTGATTCATTGTCTGAAATGACCCTTCCCATTTTTGATTTGAACGCTTCGCGGATCTTTTCCATATTGAATCCGAACTGGTTTGCGTTTTGGTCATTGATTTCGACGGTATTGGCCTTCGTCGATGAGAGGAAGGCCACTGGTGCAAAGCTCGTGAGAACACGTAAGACCTTCTTCATCGTCATTTCTTCAAATAGCTTGGGAAAATTCATTTTCTACTTTTTCCTTCTTGCAAGGGGCGTTAGGGGCGTATCCTATCAATAGTCAATAGATGCCTAAAAACAGAGCTCTATTGTAGCCAAGCAATCCACCAAGCAATCCGTATGCCGGTACAGAATCAAATCTGTCCCGGCTGCAGCTAAGAGTCCTCGCTTAAATCGAACAGAAATTGGCTAGTCCTGAAGGATTTACCTGCGCCGCTTTCCGTTTGAGTTTGAGTTCAGGTAGTGCTCGCGTTGGCTCATTGACCGGCGGAGGCTTTCGTCCAAAGGACGAGTTCCCCCAGTAAACAGTGTAGATGTGAGTGAGACCTCTGACAGCGGACCTAATGCTGCGCAGTATTTACATATCTAAAGGGCAATCGCGGATCTAGGTTTGGCATCGTGCGGGCGTCGTGGCAGTATTTTGAGCAATTATGCGTATAGCTGGTGCGATTCTATTTACTGTGGTTGTGGTGATAACTGTGATGGTGATGTTCTCACCGCGCTCGAGGCTTTCGAGGCTGTCGAACACCGATCGGAACCTCGCCAGTGTCGCGGCACTTGAACCAGTGCGGATACAGATCGGTGGTGAGCCCAGCACTCTTGATCCGGCTAAGGTCCTTGATCAGTATGGTTTTAGTATCTTGCGTAACCTCGTCATGGGTCTTACGGTGATGGACCAAAGCGGCACTCTGCAGAACGGAGTCGCGGAGTCTTACCGGATCGACCAAACTGGTCTTATTTATCGATTTAAGCTTCGCCAGGATGCTCTCTGGTCTGATGGTAGAACCGTGACGATCGAGGATTTCATTTGCGGCCTTCGTTATGCACTCAGCCCGAAAACCGCTTCACCCAACACGCCTTATTTCTTTGCGATCAAAAACGCCAAAGAGGTCTTTGCTGGTAAGGCCGGGCCCGAGGCGCTTGGCGTGCGTCGCGAGGGGGATGAACTGGTTATCGAACTTGAGAAGCCTGACCCGTCGCTCTTGATGGCGCTGACCTTGCCTGCGGCAGGGCCGCTGCGCCAAGATTTTCTCGATGCCAATAAGGGTGAATGGAACGAGAAGGCGCCGACCACCGGCGACTACGTGATCGAGGCCTATCACCCAGCAAGTGAAATCAAACTCGCGCCCAACCCGGTGCGGACTCGTCCAGGTCAGCGACCGATTCTCTATCGGGTTCTTACGGAAGAAGTCACGGCGATGAATCTGTTCGAGTCCAAAAGACTTGACGTGATCACCACGATCACGGCCACCGAACTTGGACGATTACGAAAGAAGGGTTTGATCCAGACCTTTCCGAGCACGACCGTGTTTTATTTTTCCTTTAATTATTCGGCGCCGCCGTTCAATGATCCCGATTGGCGTAAGGCTATTGCCAGCAGCATCGATCGTGAAGGCTTGGGAAAGATTTTAAATGGCATTTATGTTCCTACTACCAGTTACGTTCCCAAGCCTCTGGATGGCGTGCTGGAATATCAGCCGCTAGATTTTCCGGAGTCGGTGGCCAAGGTCAAAGCGTTGGCGAGTAAGTCGCGAGTACGTCTGGCTTATGGAGCCAGTGTGTTCACGAAAACCGTCGCCGAGAAAACCCAGAACGATCTTCAGAAGAAGCTGGGGCTCAATATCGTGCTCGAGCCCATGGAACTTAAGAGTCTGCTTGCGCGCCTCAAGAGTGATCCACCTGAGATGTATTTTCTAGGCATGAGTGGAATGTATGACGATCCGATCAATCACCTTGGTGCCTTTTCGAACATCGCAGAGCCCACTTTCTCCCGCTACCACAATCCTGAGTATGAGAGATTAGTCGAGATCGTACGTACGACCCCCTTAGGGCCTGAACGTACGGCGGCTGCCGAGGCAGCGAATCGACAATTGATCGAGAAGGATGTCGTAGTTGTACCGGCAGTGGTGCGGCTACAGGTCTTCGGAGTCAATAGGGAGTTGACGGATTTTAAGGTCAACCCCTTTCAGGTAATCGGCTTGAGCGCGATCCGTAAGTAGAGCGCGCTACTAGTGAAAGCCTACTTTTCGATAATCTCGATGGCATCGGCATTTTTCAGGAAAACTTGTGGATTGGCCTGGTTGGCGCTGACCTGATTAAAGGTCCCAGTGGCTTTAACACGGATCCGTTGGCTCACAAATTTATTGCGGCCATTTACATATTCCTTACCGTATTTGTCCCAAGCGGCTTGAAGTTTGGCGCGAATTTTCGCGAAGGCCTCGGGGTCTTCCATATTCACCAGTGTGTATTGACGTTTGAGACCGTCGGGGAGTTCCTGCTGAACGGCGAAGATGTTGAAGATAATCTCCGGGCTCTTGGGAAAGAGAATCAAAGCGCCCTCAATCACTGCGAAATTCGGACCAAGGCGCCCGACCAAATCGGTTCCATTCCGCCCGGTCATTTCGGTTCGATGGCGCCCGGGTAAATCGGATCAATCCGCCCGGCCCGCAGCCTAATTGTTAGGCAAGTGACGCGAAACAACATG
>SXRI01000104.1 GCA_005793615.1 Bdellovibrionales bacterium | reverse complement strand
GTCGACAGGCGCTCGCGAAGATGCCACAGGTCGGCAACTTTAGTATCGCCATCTTGATCCCATTCCCAACGCATTTCTGTGCGTGGAAAGAACTGCGCCCAAAGCGAGCGTGGCTCAGCACGATTACTGAGCGGAAAAATCAAGAGCATTCCGTTCTTATTAACATGACTCACGGCTGAACGCAGATTGAGCGCCATTGGTGACCTCGGCTAGTGCCAGGTTTTCTCAGAAAACCAAGCCGCATTCAAAGAGAATCGTCGATACCCGGGCTGCCTGCCACTGATCAAGAATCACTTCCTCAGTTTTCCAACCTAAACCCAACACCAGCGAGTCGACATGACCGTTGACGGCGATTCCAGCCGTGCTGCGACCGATAGTTAAAGTTGCTGCGGCTGCATTGGCAAAATCATAGATTGCCGCCCAGCGAAAACGGGAAAACAAATCCGTAATATCTGGATGGTTGGTGTAATGCGTGCTCGTACGAAGTTTCCGCCCCGCAAACGGCGGCGAAGTGCTGAAGCCAAGATCTAAAACGGGATAGAACGAGCTCTTCTTGCCATCTTGAAAGACCGCTGCTTGAGTCAAAGTCGCGGCGATCATCGAATCCCATGGATTGGAATCAAAACTATAACTCAACCCGGGCTCAAGATACAGCACGCGTTGCCGATCGATATTAAGCTTAGCCGGATCACCCACGGCATCGAGAAGATCGAACTGCCGACTGAAAAAGGTACGCTCCACATAGCGAAGTTGAAAGCCGATCTGCAGATTAGGATCATCAGCGGTGAGCAAGCCCACTTTGCCGAATAACTCGCTCTCTTTATAAATGTCAGCGGCAATGCTGGGGTACGATGGATTTCGCGTACTCGAGGCAAAACCGCCGCGAAACGGCACCCAACCGAGAGCCCACCAATTTTGTTGATACCAAAGTCCGGCACTGGCGCGCGCCATCACGGGCTCACGTTGATCGAGAACTTTATTGACGATGCCGATTGAATCATTGGCCGCGAGCTTTTCGCGGTAATCATTCACCGCCGGCAGTTGATCACTGGCGATCAAGTTCAGACGCACCTGGTGTTTTTCTTCTCGCGCTAAAAAAGCGGGGTTACAGTTGAGATCCAAGGGACTCGCCGGGAGCGAAAGGCAAACCGGTCCCAAAATATGTTGCTGGAGTGATAGACCAGGATATTCGCGAATGAACGGGCCTTCGCCGTTTTCGCCAGCCAGAGCCAGCTCCGCAGTCAACAAAAGTACGAGCAAGCCGACAATGAATCCAATACTTAACCGCCGCATTCGCCATACACCTTTTTAAGAAGTGGCGGGAGATCGATCGATTCAGGAAGCTTACCATTCGCTGTCGATGCAGGTGCCGCCAAGGCAAGATCTTTCGCTCGCATCAGGGCTTCGAGATTGACCTTGAGATCAGAGGAGATCTTCAGGGTTCGCTCGCGAGCGCCGGCATCGCTAAGGCCATAAGCCACATCATCGACGATCTTTCCAACCTCGACGGAAACTGAACTCAACCAAGTCGTCAGCTCTGCGGGTGCGATCCGGCAACCTACTGAGAATTTCGGTCGGTACTGACTCGTGAGTTGATTCTTAAAATACACCACCCGCACTAAGGCGCGATAGATCGACATGCCAGCATAAATCCGCCCGGCGCCGTCGAGGGTTTTTAACGCCAAATCGAGATCCGCCACAGATTCAGGGGAAGACAGCACAGGAAGAGCATCAAAGGCCCTCAGCGAAATCTGCAAGCGAAAAGAGATCTTGGCTACCGCTTGAATCCATGAACCGTCATCGATCACTGGAAGAAGGTCATCGATTTGTCGCCATTTATCAACCTCGCGCGCGAAGACCGCAAAACTCGCCATCGATAAACCGGCCCGACCACTGTAAGCCGAGGCCAGCAACACCCTGGTCTTTTGATCCTTGGGGTCGCGCTCTAATCGGCTATTCAGGATATAGATCGCCTCGCTATATTGTTTCTTATCTATAAGAAAATTGGCGCGCGACAACTCATCACTGGTCCTTTTGCCGGCACTCTCCGAGCGCGAACATCCCATCGAAGTCACGAGCATCACCAACACGGTCAAAAGCGCCATGGGTAAAACGAATAAAAGCAAACAAGGCCCCCGCCCCGCCATAAAAAACTTTCCTTCCCCGGTGCCATATCTCGGCTCTTTTTGAGTCTAAAGACTGCCTGAGCAATGACCGCGCCAACCTGAGAGGCGCTGAAAGCGTCCCTCAGGACCAGGGTTTGAGTTTTTTTACAAGGTGAGGAGAGTTCTTTCAAAACCGTGATTCACGCTTGCTTTTTTTCGGTCCGAAGAAGTCGTGGCTCCAAATTGGAACTAGAGTCGAACTTATGAGGTGCCCATTAATTTCTAATTTTTAAATTTATGAGCGACCCCTTACTCTGTATTCATGTCACACACAAACACCGACTCACAGCAAGAACAGCTCAAACTTGAGCGAAAACTCAAAGGCAATCTGCCAAAGATCTATGCCTAC
>SXRI01000103.1 GCA_005793615.1 Bdellovibrionales bacterium | reverse complement strand
CTACTGCAAAGAGTCAAACCCGCGAAGAAGCGGGCTCTAAAAAACGGCTAGAAACTTTCTTGTCGGAGTACTAGTTGCGGCTGTTACAGGGGGGCGAGCCTTTGCGCGAGTAGGCGATCATTTGGTGATCGATGACTTGGGAGTTGAGCAGCGATTTTTTTAACTTGATAGCGGTACTGATGGCCTCAGACTTTGTTTCGGAGAAATCGAGGCGGGCCTGGATCAGGTCGGAAGAGCTGATTCGTCCGCGCGCGAACCCCTGCTCCTTTCCTGTCAGAATGAACTCCGCAGCTTCGACTCGTTTTCGTGCGAGTTCAAGGCTTTCGCGCCCCGATTTCAAAATTCGCGCAAGATCAGTTTTATCCGCCTGCAAATCGATTTTCTTTTTGTGGTAACTGAGGCTATGCGTTTGTCGTTCCGACGCCAGGCGCTCGTACTCGCCAGTCGCCACTAGATTCTCGATAGGATAAGAAAAGGTCAACATGACCTGCCAGCTGGGGGTTCGTCGCGAGGTCATGCCTTCTTCTGCGCCGGCATGGTCTTGTCCGGCTCCAACAGTAGAACCCTGAAGGCTCAAATCGAGTTGCGGCAGGAGACTGTTTTTGGCTTTGAGAAAATCCGCTTCCGTTTCCGCGGCTTTCGCAGCGAGCGCGCGCAGCGTAGGATGGTTTTCGATTCGGGTGATCTTTCCCTCGCCCGCGGCCATCTCCTCTGGAGTGATGAGTTCGTTGTAGTTCGGGATGACGTGACCGCTAAGAGAGGCGCCAAGGTTTTGAGAACCTGAAGAGTTGAGCGGTGAAGTGATTTGCCGAGCCAACTGTTCTTCGCTCTCCATCGCTTTTGCGGCGGCCAGGAGGCGTTCTGCACGTGCTACCTGCGCGCGTGCACGGATAGCGAGAGCATCTGCTTCGCTCATCGCTCCGACGCGCAAGCGGGCTTCAGCTTCGGTTTTACGTCGTTGGTAATACTCTTCGTCTTCGGATTTGATTTTCTCATCGTGTTTGTTGCGGATGAAATCCAGATAAAGTCCAAGAGTCTTGATGAGCGTATCGTTGATGGTGACATCAAGCTCATTGGAGTAACGTTCGGCTTTCGCGGTGGCTTTGCGTGAAGTGGCTTCGTTATACTCGCTACCGCGCCCCTTTAAGAGCGGTTGAGTGAGTTTCACTTGAAGAGCGATTTGATCGCGCGAATGAAAGGTCGTCTGGATGGAATCGGATCCCAACCACATTTCCTGCAAAACCAATTCGGCTTGTGTTCCCGCGGTGTATTTTTTCTTAAGGCCAAGAGACAAGGCGCCCGTGGTGTCCAGATAACTGGCACTTTCGAGCGTGGAGTTGGAGAGCAGGCGGTCGTGTTTGTACTCAGGCTTGAACGTTGCCAGAGTTTCAAAATCAACATTTCCTCCGGCAATCTCGGAACGAGCGATTTGGGCATCGTAGAGCGCAAGGCAAATCTCGGCATTACTGCTGAGTGCACGATCAATGATGTTCGACCAATGCGCCTGAAAACCTGACGGCTGCTTGGCCTGTACCGGCAAGTTCGTGAAAAGCGAAAGGAGCACGACCTGCAGGAGCACCCGCGTGGTCACCAGGGAGCTGGCGAATCTCGCCAGCTCCTCGCGAAAAAAAGACTGCGAACTACGCATGCACGATCAAGCCGCGGTCGATCCGGCCGGAGCAATCGGCGCTACGCCCTCAGGTTGATACTGAGGGTATTGTGCCTGATATTCAGGGTATGGATACTGCCCGGTATATTGTGGGGCAGGATATTGTCCTTGCTGATACTCTCCGTGCCCGCCATCCATAAAGTGCGCGCTATCAGCGGAGATGACCATGGTTCCGTTCGGGAAGTACTGAGTGTCGTCAGGCAAATCGACCACCACCGTGCCGTCCATATTGAATGTCACCGGCTGAGGAACCAGCTCATTCAACCATTGGTTGTTGAGGTGAACGGTTCCGTCCGCGGCATTATAGGAAATACCCTCGGGCAGTTTAACTGAGATGCTGCCGTCGTCATTAAGCATGGGATTTACCTGTGGAGGAATCTCATGCATTTGCACGGAGCCGGTGGGGAAACTCAGAGTGCCGGTCGCGGGATTGAACTGCGTGCCTTCCGGCACCTTGATATCCGCAGTGCCATCGCTATGCAGCTGCATCTCGCCTGACTTGTCGTTGAATTCTTCCTGGAAGGTCGCAGTACTCATTGTTATCGTTCCAGCTTCCGCGTTAACGGTCATTGAAGGTGGAGGTTCAACCGTGAACGAACCATCGGGATTGAAAGCAACATAATCCGGGCCTTCAGAGATATAGGGCGGTGGCGGGTTCTCCATAAAGTCAGCCTGGTAAGGCGGAACGCTACAGCCACCGTCATGGTAGTAGGTATCGGGTGGCATTTGGATATACACCTGACCCTGCGGCGAGACTTCCATTTGCGGAGGGCAGAGTTCGTTGGTCCATGCATTATCCAAATGAACGGAATTGCTAGCGGCATCGAACTGGATGCCTGCCGGCAAAGCGACACAGAGATTACCCTGGCCATCGAAGTACGGCATGACTTGCGGCGGAGGCATGTGTTCAGCGGCGTGATCAGCCGGGAAGGTCAGCACGCCGGTATCGGCATTGAAGCTCACATACGGAGGCATTTGGATGTTGACAGTGCCATCCGGATTGAACTGAACGTGATCCGGAATATGGTTTTCAAAATGTTCATTCATACTGTCGACACTCATCGTGGCGGTGCCGGTTTCGGGATGGAGCTGAACATCCGTTGGCGGTGTGAAGTGAACTGCGCCGTCGGGTGACATATTCGCCCATTCAGGACCGTCTTGAATATAAGCTGGTGGCGGGTTGTCGATGAAGTCCGCATAGGTGGGCGGTACAGCGAATCCGGCGTCACCACCTTCGAAATATTGAGTTTGTGGCGGCAGATCGACTTGGATCTGACCATTCGGCATGATCTCAACATTTGGTGGAGCGAATTCATTCGCCCAGTGGTTGTTGAGAGTCACTGTTTGCGAGGCCGGATCGTATTCGATTCCAGGAGGAAGTTGGACGGCATAGGCGCCTGAATCCAGTACCTCGTAGGCGATGCCAGCTGGGATGTCTTTGGTCTGCATGTCAGCAGCGGGAATTGTGAGGGTGTTCGAAGCCGAATCATAAACAGAGCCGGCCGGTACCGGGGCTTCCATTGAGCCATCGGGATGAACCACTAGGTCATCAGGAATCTGTGCTTGGAAGTTCTGTTCATACTGTTCGAAGCTAGCGGTCATCGTGCCGGCCTCGGGATCGACCGTGAAGGTCGCAGGTGGTGTGAAGGTGATTGAACCGTCGGGATTCGCGGCCACCCATTCCGGAGCACCGGTCATGTAAGCTGGATCCGGCGACTGTAGGAAGTCGGCGCTCTCCGGAGGGATAATCATCGATCCATCCGGTTGATAATCCACTGTCGGCGGCATGGTGACATAAACGCCACCAGCGGGAGTGATCTCAACGCTCGGGGGAGCAAACTCGTTAGCCCAATAGTTGCTCATCACGACATTGCCGGCCTCCGGCTGATAGGTGATGCCGTCAGGAAGTGTAACGCAAAGGGTGCCATCGGGATTCACGTGCGCCGGTACGCCCTCAGGAATCTCGTTCATATTGACGGCGTCCATCGGGAAAGTCAGGCGATTGAATTCCGCGTCATACTGTGTTCCTTCGGGAACCGGAACCGCGATTGCACCGTCGGGGAGAATTTCAATGTCATGAGGGAGCGGGACATTTTCGGCGACCGCATCATATGTAAACTGCATTTGTGTACCATAAGGTGTTTCCTGAATGGTAACCCCTTCTGGTGGAGTGACAGAGTATCCTCCATCCATCATTGGCTCCGAGTAGGGCGCGTCGTGTACGTAGTCCGGTGCCGGGGTCTCCATGAAGTGAGCAGAATCCGCCGGGATCGAGAATGTACCATCAGCGTGATACTCAGTCGTCGGCGGGAGCTCTACTGAAACCGCGCCGTCCGTACCGATCTGCTCATGGTCAGGGGCGAACTCGTTGGCCCAATAGTTACTCATTTCCACGGAATTCGAAGCGGAGTCGTATGTCATGCCGTCCGGTAGGGGAACGGTCCACGAGCCATCTGGGTTTCCATAGTAGGTAATTCCCTCAGGAATATCGGCGGGATTGAAGTGGTCCGCCGGCATATTCAAAGCGTTCAGGTCGGGATTGTAGTTGGCGCCCTGGGGGAGTTCGACATTCATTGAGCCATCGGAGTTCAAAGTTACTTCTTCAGGAATCGGCAAGTGATCGACGGCCACCGCATACGGGAACTCAGCGATACCGGCTTCAACCGTCGCTCCTTGTGGCAACTCGACTGTTACCGAACCATCAGGCTGATAATCGCAGAACTCAACCTCTTGCACATACTCAGGCGGGGGATTGTCGAAGTAATGGGCGTTGTCGGCAGGTATCGTAAACGAACCATCAGTATTGACCTGGGTGTCTTCTGGTAGGGTAACAGAAACCGAGCCATCGGTATTGATTTCCATATAGCTTGGAGCGATGTCATTGACGACGGCATTAGAGAGATTCAGGGTGTTGGTTTCGGCGTTGTACTCCGCTTGTCCTTCAGGAAGAGTGAGCGACAAAGTACCATCCGGATTTTCCACTGGACAGAACTCGGCTGGCACGTCATGCGGCTGGCTATCACCGGCGGGAAGAGTCAATTGATTGAGGTCTTCATTGAAAACTGCGCCTTCCGGCAGGCTTATGTCGACTGATCCATCCGCTTGAATGGTGATCTCTTCAGGAATAGGAAGGGCATCGTTGGCAACCGCCATGGGAAAATTAGCAACGCCATTTTCAATTGAAACACCGGCCGGAGGTTGTACGGTGACACTACCGTCGGCATTCGCGGTGACCCAATCAGGTTCACGCCATGACTCGGGCTCGACCACGTAGTCGCCAGAGGGGGCGAGATCTGCGTTATCGAAGCTTGTCGCATCGGGAGCCGAAGCTTCGGCCATGGGCACGGGCTCTGTCGGTGCCGGCTCATTAAATCCTTCTTGTTGAAAGGAAGGGCTGGTGTTTTCTTCCGGGAGATATTGGCCGCCGGTATCGGTGTTTGAGTCCATCGACTCAGTCGAGAGCGAGGTTTCTGTCTCGGAATAAGACGCACTGCTGTCTTCGGAGCTTGAATCCGTAGAGTCCGCCATACCGGGGTCAACGACACCGCCGCCGACCATTCCCGGTGCGATTCGCTCTTCCAGTTTCTTGGATTTCAGTTTTTTGCTGGGGGCTTTTACGGGTGGGGCGGACTTCTTCGCTTGTGTCATTCGAGCTCCTTTGCGGCTACGTTCCTCTTTAGGGTTCTCTATACTTTCTAATTTTCCAAATTTGAGAAACCGCTTCGAGTGAATTTCATTTCAACGAGCGGCTTGATGTATCGATGCAATTGATTGTCGGATAAACCAAAACTTATGAGTTAAGCATGAAGTGTCGAACTTAAATTCACAAGTCTTGGTATCAATTCTATACGTGAGACATTGGTTGAGATCTGAGGAATATCAGTTTTGAGACTTTCGTTGACCTATTATGAGTGAGAATGAAAAAACCTCTATTCGTTTATCGAGTCGAGGCGAAGGACTCATGCGAAAATTCCGGCCTCAATTTTTGTCGGTAAAATAGCGAAGAGTAAAGCGATGGCTTTAAATTTGAAACGCCGAGAAAAATCAACAGAGTTTGCGGAAGCGAAAGCCGACGCCATAACGGTGTCGGACCAAAGTTTGGTCGTTAACTCAGTCGTTAAATTGCGTGAACGCAATAGCGACGAAACGTTGAAGCGAAAGCTGAAGGCCTATCACCAAATCAATGAGCTCTTCCAAGATAAAGGGCATAACCTCGGGCAGCTGACGCGCGACTTTCTCGACCTTGCGGTGGAAGTTTTGGATGCCGGCGGCGGGTCGTTGTGGATGCTGGAAAAAGGTGCAGGCGCACTCACCTGTAAGGTCGCCACCGGCCCTGGCAGTCAGGGACTCCCGGGGGTAACGGTTCCGATCGGCAAGGGTGTCGTAGGCTGGGTTGGCGAAAAACAACGCGGGACCCTGGTTAAGAACACCGCGACCGATGAGCGTTTTAAATCCAATGAATCCAATGAAAAACAGGCGTTAGCGACACAGTCTATTTTGGCTTCGCCCCTTATTTATAGAGGGCAGATCCTCGGGGTTGTGGAAATCGTAGATAGAAAGCTGGGCGGTGAGTTTTCTCAGGCCGATCTCAGCTTTCTCAACTCCATTTGTGTGCCGGCAGCATTGAATCTGCACACGGCCGAGACCCTGCAGAATCAGCGTGAGCTGATCGGGCGCTTGGATGCGATGAAGTCACTGCAGGAAGCCTTTGGTTCAACGATGGATCTCGAACCTCTATTGACTCTGGTGCTTTCAAGAGCGCTTGAGCTCATGAGCGCTGAGGTGGGATCGATTTGGTTGGTCGAAGATTCTGGTGAGGGTATAGAATGCAGAGTCGCCGAAGGTCCCACCAAAGACAAAGTCATCGGCGTAAAGATCAAGCGCGGTCAGGGAATCATCGGCTTTGTCGTCGATAGCCACAAGCCTGAGATCGTCGCGGATTGTTCTCGTGATGTGAGATTTTCGGGAGCGCTAGACAAAAAAATCGGTTTTGAAACCCGTTCGATGATTTCGGCTCCTCTATGTGTCAAAGGCGAGTGCATCGGGGCGATTCAGATTATCAATAAGCGGGATCGGCAGCAGTTATTCTCAGATGGTGACCTCGACTTTTTGCTTCTCTTCGCTGGCAATGCGGCAATGTATATCAAAAATGCTCGACTTTTTTCGGCAGAGAAAAAAGCCAAGGAGCTATCGGCGCTGCTGAAGATCAGCGGAGAAATAACCTCGACTCTCGATATCGACGCGGTCTTGATGTCGGTCGTTAACCTCTCGTCTGATGTCATTCCTTATGATCGAGCCGTCATTTCAATCGCGAAAAAGCACAGTGATGGCCAGTTTGTGGTCAGGGCCATTAGCGGTTTGGAGCGCATTGATCAAGAATCCAGTGAGGCACGGACTCTTACGAGTTTGCATGAAATCTGTGCGCAGCAGAAGGATGGCATTCTCGTGCAGTCCAAGGGCGAGCTTGAACGCGAAGGCATGCCTCCGGCAGTCAAAGCCTATATGGAGGCCAAGGGGCTGGAGAGTTTTTGGGTGACCGTCCTCAAAGATGATCAGGGCGTCTTGGGTGTCATCTCGATCGAAAGCGCGACCCCTAATCTGGTCTCTCCAGGTAAACTGGAACTGCTGACACTTTTAGTGAATCAAAGTATTGTCGCTTTAAGAAATGCCGATCTTTATTCGGCGATTCCCAACACCATGGGAGTCGGATCGATTAAGGCGCGTTTCATTGATTTTTGGTCATCGATCCGGGCCTGGACACCAGTGCGTCACGCGATCGTTTGGGGAGGGGTTTTGCTAGCCGGCTGCGCCCTGGTCTTTATTAAGGCGCCACATTCGATTTCTGCCGCGGTGGAAATCGTGCCGATGACGAGCACCTACTATGCCGAAACACAGGGAAAAGTGGAAGAGGTCTTGGTGAAAGAAGGCGAAACGGTCAATAAAGGCCAGGTACTGGTTCGCCTCGATGCCAGTGAGGCTCGGATCAAGAGGGATGAAAAGTTAGCGGCGCGACTCAAGATCAAGGCCGAGATGATACGGCTGTTGAATGACGACAAAGTGGCCGACGCGAAAATCAAAGAACAGGAATCAAACTCTCTCGGACTCGAGATTCATCGACTGGAAATGCAGATCACGAAAGCGGATGTTCGCAGTCAATTCGAGGGCGTGATCGTCAGTGAAAACTTGCGTGATCTTCTTGGTAAGCCGATGAGTGTTGGTCAGGAACTGATCAGGGTCGCGCGACTTGATCGCATGATCGCCGAGTTCAAGGTGCCCGAGGAAGATGTCACCTATGTCCGTCCCGGGCAAGAGATCAAGTTCAAAGTATTCGGATATCCCGCAACCACCTTCGGCGAGGGTGTGCGTTTGATTTCCGTGGCCGGTGAGGGACTGCCGTTGACTGAAGCCGCGCCGGAAAAGTTTTTCGTCGCCCGCGCGGAGGTATCTTCGATCTTGCAGGATGAAGGCGGGACGGGCTCAAAGACAATCCGACCCGGCATGACAGGACGCGGAAAGATTTCCGCCGATGCTCAACCTCTCTGGTATGTCATCATGGAAAAGCCACTGCGCTTTATTCTTAACAAGCTGCTGTTTTAACGAATCAGTTGCGCAACCATTCCCGGCTTCAACACAAAGTCTGATTTTCCGCCATTGGTTTGCAAGGAGTTCTGGGTTTCGAGACGGACGCGAACCGTATCACTCGAGGCATCGATCACCGGGCTAAGAAAGACCACCCGCGCCTTGAAGGTTTCTTTTATTCCCTCTACCGAAAAAGCGACTTGCGCGCCTTCACGAAAATGTTTTACCTCCGTCGAAGGCACATTGGCGATGAGGTAAAGCTGATCCATCTGGACGATTTCCGCAAACTTGTCGCCGGGAGCTATGGTTTCACCTCGCTCGAAGTACAAGCGAGTGACAATACCGGCAATCGGCGAGTTAATCTTCTTCTTCTCGACATCGAGAGTTTTCAGATCAAACACCGATTTCTTCTTAAGGTGATTGGACTGTTTTTGCCGGATTTCATCCTCTGAAACGAATTTTTTTAGCCGCGAGGTTTTTTCAAGGTCCTCTTTAGCGAACTTGTACTCGCTTTCTGCTAAATCGCGATCGATTCGTTCTTGGCGATCATCGACTTGAGCGATGAGGTCGCCGCGTTTGACATGTTGACCTTCGATCGCTCGCAGGTCGACAACTTCACCTTGGGTGCGCGATTTCACGGTGATGTCCGACTTTCCGTAGATAACCGCCGAAAGCCCGGGAGCGGTCTCCTGTTCAGAAGCGAGGGCCGCAAGAGCCATTGAAGTTGAGATAACGAGAGTGCTGGCGATAACGACTGTCGTGAGTTTCATATAGAGCCCTCATTTAGAAGAATAAATCGAGACGGAAGAAACTTGCAAGGCGCCGGCCAAGATACTGTACCGCCGGGATCCAGCCGGTGCTGACACGTGCGAGGCCAGTCATCCCCGGACGAAGGTCTCCAGGGTTGTCGATGATGAGCTCGGTGTTGTAGAGGCGAGCCTTTGGATTGATGGGGTCGGGTATGCCCAAAGACTGTATTCGGTTAACTTTGCCGCGATAGGTGATCAAGGGATGTGATTCAAGACGGAACTGAACTTCATTACCGATCTCGATGAAACGCACTTCGTGTTCCGGAACTTCGATAACGGCTTTAAGATGTTCGATATCATGCACCCGGCAGATCTCGTCGCCTTCCTTGACAAAGGTGTTGAGTTTTCTTGTTTGTTCCGGGCAACTCAAGACAGAGGCCACGTCTCTGGTTGGTGGCGACGGTCTAAGGTCATCGCGTTTTTTTCGCAGCCTTTCCAGGGAGGCGCGCTTAGCCGTGAGCTCTTTACGATAACTATGGAGCTTGCCGGATTCCGACTTGAGGGCCGCGCGTACCTCGGCTTCGGTCTTTCGATAATCAATTTCCGCGATGGCGATATCGGTTTCAAGAGAGGGGTTTTCGATAACAAAGATCTCTGTACTTTTCGAGAACAGCGCCCCGTCATTCATGTTAAAACTGCGGATGATTCCATCGCTGCTGGCGCGAATGACTGTGGAGTGAGAGGCGCTGAGTGAACATTTTCCCGGTACTCGGTAGGGGAGCGGAGTCGCGAAAAGTAGCGCGATAGCGGCAACGATTCCAGCGGCGAGTTTTTTGCCACGATTCGAGGTAAGAAGTTCCCGGTTGGTTATCAACCATTGGATGAGGAAGGCTTTCGATTTTTTCACGTGACCTCCGAAGATCTTGTAGGCAACCCAAAATGAAAGGACTACGCCGATGGCTTGTAAGTGATCGATCAGGAGACCCTTTGCCATATAGAATAGACCGAAAGTAGTGCTTGCGACCCAGAAAAACGAAAGCGTGCCGTAGGCCAAGTAAATAAATTCTTCGCGTTTGGTGGCCTCTGGCGGGTCCTCTTTGTTGCGAAAAACCTTGGTACTAGCAAGCCACTTTAGATAGGAGAACGAGGAGTCGCGCAAGTTTGGAACTTCGAGAAAGTCGGCAAGAAGATAGTAGCCATCTAGTTTGACCAAGGGATTGAAGTTAAAGATTACCGTTGAAAGCGAACAGATGGTCATGATCTGCAGGCTCAGGACATTGATCAATGTATTGGGATTGGTGATCGCCCAGAGAATACCGAAAATGGCGCCGACGAAGAACTCGATGTAGCCGCCGGCAATGGTAACCATAACTTGTTTCCATTTTTTGTCGAATAGCCAGGCATCGTTGACATTCGCATAGAGGCACGGCTGAAAAAACAATAGCAGAAATCCAATTTCGTGAACCTCGCCGCCGTAACGCTTGCAAGTCAAACCGTGGCCGAACTCATGAATGGCGATCACCGCATAGATGGTGATCCACAGAAAAGCGAGATTCCAAATCGAGAGTTTACTGAAGGAAAAAACTTCATATACACCGTTTGTGAATTCATCCAAGCGTAACCCGACCAAGATCATCGCAAGCAGCATGGTCGCGATCGACAAGAACAGAAAGCCTTTGGTCCAGAAGAACCAAAGATGGGGAATGATCTTGTCGAAAAACCTGTCCGGATCAATAAGAGGAAAGCGCTTATACATGAGGCTACCCTCTTTACTGAGCAGCATACTCTTTCGCGTCTCTCGCATCTTCTCGACCAACATCACGTTCATTTCGCGGCTGGATTTTTCCAGAAGATGCATCTCGTTAAGGGACTTTTCAAAATCCTTTAGCACATCGAGATCAATTGGGTCCAGGGGATGGTCTGTATTGTAATCAGCCATGACTTCCGCCTGGGTTTTGCTGCCATCAAACAGAACGATGATGCGCCATTCGTCCTCGGAAAACTTGAAGT
>SXRI01000102.1 GCA_005793615.1 Bdellovibrionales bacterium | reverse complement strand
GACTGCCCACTCTAATTTCAAATGTCTAATTTCCAATTTCTATTTTTTCCAGAAGGGAAAAAATGGGGTGAATGACGGGACTTGAACCCGCGACCCTCGGAATCACAATCCGATGCTCTAACCAGCTGAGCTACAGTCACCACAAACCTGAAATGACAGGAAAGACCGACATATATAGTCCCGAGTCGGCATCCGAGGCAACCAGATTTTTCGATACAGTCCGCGAAGGAGCCGAAAACTTTGCTCCTTAAATAGGCGGAAAAAGGCAGGATTACCAATAGTTTATGCAATCGCGCACAACCGCACGGCTTGGTTGGCAACTGCCACTATCGGTGGCCGGCAGACGAGTCTGCTCAGACCACACCCCGTTGGCGCGGCAAATACGGCGCACACAAGCCACGCCCGGAAGTTCGGTGCGACAACGTTGCTTTTCTCCGGATGGATTTCCCTCACAAGTAAATGAGCACTGATTGTAGGTACCACTCGGCGCCGAACAAAGGGTATCGGCATCAAGACTTGCGACCGCACGCTCGGGCTTTGCCTTTTTTGCTAAGTCTTCGTCACCGAACTCGGTGGCACCATCAAGGGCGTTGCGCTCCTTTTCACTCATCTTAAAGACCGCCGTCACATGCCCGGCCTCAATCGACTTAAAAAACTCTGCTTCATCATCCGTTCGCGACGGTGGCCCGATCACAAATGCCGCATAGGTTCCGCCAGGAACATCCACGGAACGCACGGGTTTCAGCGGATCAGCATCAGAGGCGCGTGCCGACTCAAGGTGCACCATACCTTCAAAAGTGCGAATTTCACTCACCCACTCATTTTCGCCAGGTTCAAAGCTGGCCACGAAATCAGTGCCGCGAACGCCGGCCACTGCCGTCCGCGTCTTCACGGTGAAGGTATTTTCGCCATCATATTTCTTCTTCACGCGGCTACGAACTTTACCTGTGAGAAGGTCCAAGATGATCTTACGTTTGCCGGTATTTTCATCGACCGTCACATTCTCGATCGTGACCCTAGAATTGGCCGCTACGATCATCTCGGAGCCGTCATTCAATCGAATTTTTACTTTACCATCGGCCTTGGTTTCGAAAGTGTCACCCACGTTCACAACCGTTCCCGACTTCGGCACATCGACTGGCCCATGTACTCGCAGGATGCGCACCATACCGCCAACATTAACGACGTCACCGGCACGCACCAGAACGGGTTCAGTCGCCTTCGTCGGTTCCGCCAGAGGTTTGTCATCGCCTTTCGATTTCTTCAATAGCGCTAAACACTGTTTCTGACGCTCGACTGCCACACACGTCGGTCTTTTACATGATTTAACTCGAGAGTTGTTGGTTCCGCATTTCGCACTATAAAAAGTAACTCCTGTTTCCACCTCGCAGGGTCCGCACGAAGAATCCTCGCAGCTGCAGGTAACTTCCTTCGATGCCTCTTTAGGTCCCGCTGCTGGAGTAGCTACATCCTCCGCACGTGCAGAACTCATCGCCACGAGTGTGGCAACAAAAAACACTAAAGCTGCAATCGCTCCAAACCGCGACATTCTCGGCTCCGCTGTTCGAGTTTGTTCAGCTATTAAATCGGCGTAAAGCTCAGAATTCTGATGCTTGGAACGACGGTCCGTCGTTTTTTTTTAGATCAATCTCGCCTGGACTTCTATTTCATATCGATTTGGGACAATGACGACTTCTGTTCAAGCTCCCAAAGCTTGGCAAACTTCAGAAACACCGAATAGGCCGCCCCCACGGCGACGATAAAGCCCGGTAGACCGTCCCGAAAACCGCCCTTGATCAGGTAGGTTTCGAGAAATTTTGAGACTGGTTTGAAAACTAGTTTGCCGAGAGAAAATCTCACTTTGCGCCGCACGCACTCCTGCGCACCAAGTGTCGAGTATCGATTGTTGGTATCGATTTGTTCAGTCAACTGGACAAAGGGCCAGTGGGTTATTGGACTGCTCAAGCGACGAGTTCGCACAGCCTCGACCCGTTCATGCACATGCTCACCGCCCTCCCACTTGGCACGGCGGCGATGAAAAAGACGCAGCTGCCAATCCGGATACCATCCTCCATGGCGCATCCACCGCCCGAGATTCCAACTTAGCCGCGGGAACACAAAGCCATCGAAGTTATCCAGATTCGGATCAGCCAAAATACTAGTCACTTCGGCCAAAGCCTCCGGACTCAGTGCTTCATCAGCATCGAGCGACAACACCCAATCATGTTGGCATTGCTCTGTTGCCAAACGCTTGGTGTCGCGAAAGCCCAACCATTCATTTTGTACCACACGAGCGCCACAAAGCTTGGCAATCGCTGCGGTTTCATCACTACTCCCGCTATCAATAACCACGATATCAGAAGCAATAGGAACGGAACGAATACAACGCTCAATATTCGCTGCTTCATTAAGCGCGATGATCGCAAGACTGATTTCAGGCGATTTGTTTGCCACAATTCAATTTCCCAAGGTTGGCTCGCCTTGTCAATTGCACACCGCTTTCGAGTCTTCATTATGGACGATATGCCGAGCTTGTTTTATCACTAGATATTCATGATTTTTCAACCGCTCGGAGGAGCTACGATGAAAACCGCGACGAAAATTCTCCTGGAAAAACTGATACGCCTAACGATCTTGCTCGCCATTGTTGGCGTTGTTCCCGGTAGCGCTCAAGCGTATTTCTCTACCATCGACACTGCCGAGGTCATCGCCCCAGATCAATATCAGATTTCACTTGAACCGCAGCTCATCCTTAACCGATACGATGGCGCCAACGCCGTTATGCGCTTTGATACCGGACTTAACGAATCATCGGGAATTCGTGGAATTCTTGGCTTTGGTAAAGTCGACTTCGAACTCGGCGGCATGTATAAGTATGTTCCATTTCCCGATCTCGAAAAACAACCAGCGATTGGCTTCGAGGCAGGAGCGATTCTGGCACGAGTGAATGGTGGAACCGAGTTCAGCCTGCGCTTTCATCCTTTGATTTCGAAACGCTTCGCAACTGAGGTCGGTGATCTGATCCCGTACGCCTCGTTACCAATCGGCATCACCTCGCGCCCAGATCAAACAGTTGTTCCCATTCAGATTGCCGGAGGCACCGAGTTTCGGCCATTGAACTACAAGAACTGGAGCTTCTTTGGCGAGCTCGGTATCAATCTCAATCAATCATTCTCTTATTTGAGTGTTGCCGCCGCTTGGCGTTTCAATGACAGCGCCCTTTCTGGCTTCAAAAAATAACCCGCCACTACAATTGCGATTCATCTTTTTTGGAGAATCAAATGCTGAAATTAATTTTCGTGACCGCTTCT
>SXRI01000101.1 GCA_005793615.1 Bdellovibrionales bacterium | reverse complement strand
CGGCGGTCGTGGCGGCGGTGGTTACGGTGGCGGCGGCGGTCGTGGCGGCGGTGGTTACGGTGGCGGCGGCGGCGGTCGTGGCGGCGGTGGCCGTGGCGGCGGCGGCGATCGTTGGTAATTTAGAGCAACGATCTTTAAAATTTAATTAGGTTAGGTTAACGGGGCTTTATTGAGGCCCCGTTTCTTTTTTTCTGACTCTTCCTCTATCTGGCTTTGTTAGGGGCATTGGAAGGCAGTGCCGGCCACGGATGTGCCGTAGCCACTGGTCGCTTCCATGCGCACATAGTTCGCACCTTTTCGAGCGGCATCCAATTTCATGTCTTCGATCGCTTGCTCGATGGTGCCATGAACTGACTTCACGGCACCCTGTACTCGACCAATCTCAACGCAGTCCTTTGAGGGATTCTCGCGTGCAAGTTTAATGTTCTTGGCTTCAGGAATAATGGGCTGACTGGAGCAGGCAGTGAGTATGCCAGAAAAACAAGGTACTAAAGTTACGGCAATGAAGTTCCTGCGCATAGCGCTCCCTCTTTTTGGATGTGATATGGATTCTCTTTTAAAGATTAGTGAATGGCGTGAGGCAAAGCAAGAACGACAAAGTCCATCAATCACGCCATAAGCCGTAGAAGCGTTTCATGGCTGGAGCAGATTCCGAGCATCAAACTGGATGTCTTGCATTTGTACATTCCCAAACGCAAACTCAGAGAAGATGAATAAAATCGATTGGACTCAGACGCCGCGGCAAAACCGGTTGATGAATTGGTTGCGTCGTTTGTGGCAAATCATAAGTGCGACCTGGCTGCAAATGCGTGATGTCGATGTGCCGGTTCTTGCCGGCAGTCTCGCCTTTGCGACCGTGCTGTCATTGGTTCCGCTGCTAGCGGTGAGTTTGAGTGCCTTTCAAGCCTTCGGTGGATTTGAGATTCTGCTTAAACATCTCGAGCCGTTTATTTTGCAAAATTTGGTTGAGGCCTCAGGGGCTCACGTCAGTAAGTTTATTCAAGATTCGATCGCCCGCATTCAGTCGGGAAAGCTTGGGGCGATAGGGGCGTTAGCACTTTTATTTACGTCGACAAGATTGTTTATGAATGTAGAAAAGGCCGTGCGCCGCGTGTGGAAGGAAGAGACTCCGAAGTTCAATTTGTGGCGACTGTTGGTTTTTTGGGTGGTGATGTTCCTGGGGCCGGTTTTCTTGGCGGCGACGTTAGGCGTTCTTGGCTCGAAGGATCTTGGACTCCTTAAGCTCTTGCCTCATCAATCAATGGCGTTTCTTTGCACGCTTATCGGCTTTGTGATGATAAATCGGCTGTTGCCGGCGCGCACGGTTTCGTGGAGGTCGGTCGTCATAGCGTCGGCATTTGCAGCTGTCGGGGTGGTGCTGGCGCAGAGTTTTTATGCCAAAGTAACAGGACAGATTCTCACCTATAGCAAGATCTACGGCAGTATCGCGAGCGTGCCGATTTTTTTCCTATGGATACTCGTGCTTTGGTGGATTTCTCTGGCGGGAGTGGCGTTGTGCGCTGTTCTTGAGAGGAAGGATCTTTGACAAACCTCTAAAACTGCCCTTAAGAACATCGAATGAACTCTACCGCTTCCACTAGCCCTACTTCGCCCCTGATTAAACTCGCTGTTTTTGCAGCGGTAGCCATGACCATTTTGCGCGCGATTCTTTCAGCCAAGCTAGGTCTGGGTGATGATGAGGCCTACTATTGGGAATGGACCCGAAGGCTCGAGCTCAGTTATTACGATCATCCCGCGATGGTTGCATGGTTGATCAAGCTAGGGACTCTGCTCTTTGGGCAGACCCCCTTGGGTGTGCGCTCGTTTGGTCTCGTTTGCAATGCCGTGAGTGGCTTCTTGCTTTGGAGGCTGAGCGAACGTCTTTTTGGTAAAGCGACGGCGGCACTGGCGCTGTTTTTCTATACCTTTGCGCCCATATTTAGTTTGGGTGGGTTACTCATGGTGCCCGATGCGCCGATGGGCATGGCGTGGATGGCGGTAGCTTTTCTGGTGTGGTGCATTCTTGGTGAGAACGATGATCGCTGGTCGCTTTGGGTATTGGCGGGCGCCGCTTTAGGTTTTGGACTGATCTCAAAATACACGATTGTGCTGTTGGCCGGCTCGGTGGTTTTGTTGATGTTGAGCGAACCACAATGGCGAGTGTATCTTCTTCGCCCCAAGTTCTGGCTAGCGGTTGTGGTGGCGGCACTATTTTGTTTACCGATTGTTCTTTGGAATGTGCAGTATGACTGGCCGACAATAAAGTTTCATTTGCATGATCGGCAGACCGGTGGTGGCGGCGCTAACTTTGGTCGCTGGGGACAGTTCTTTGCGAGTCAGCTCTTGGTTCTTGGACCGGCACTGTTGGTACTTTGTTTTGGTGTTGTTGCCGTTGCTCTTCGCCGCTGGAGTGAGGTGAAGTGGCGCTTTCTTGTACTGCTGTCAGTGCCGACATTTGCTTTGTTTTGTTTGCAGGCTTTGTATGCTGAGTTTAAACCGCACTGGCCGGCGCCGTCTTATATGCTCTTGTTCATCGGTGGTGCTGAGCTCATGCGTGCCGGCTGGCAAAGACGGCCGGTATTTTGGCGTTCCGTGGCTGCTTTGATCTTGTTGATTTTCGTTCCCTTGAATTTCCTATTTTATTGCGGCGCCATGACGCCGATCATTCCAAAAATTGCCCGTGTGGTTGCGCCAAACGCCCCCTGGGAGGCGAAATTTGATCCTACCAACGATCTCTATGGATGGGATCAAGCTTTGATCGAGGCCGAGAAAATTCGCGCCGCGTTTCGTTCGCGCGGTGAATTGGAACCATTTCTGTCTTCATCGCGATACCAGTTAGTTTCACAGTTAGCTTTTGTCAGTCAGGAACAGGTTTTGCGGATTAGTCCAGGAAAAGACCAATACAGTTTTTGGCAAACCCCGGAATTTTGGCGCCCTTTGCTTGGACAAAATTCGATTTTCATTACCGATCAACGCTTCGAGCGCGATCCGCGAGGTGATGGCGTTTTCGAGCGCTGCGAAGTACAGCCGCCATTTCTATACTATCGAGGCGAGGAACTTGCGCGCCAATTCAATATTTGGATTTGCTATGGATTTTTAGGATTTAAGAGTTAAGCCTTCGAAGTGATTACCTGATTGGCGGGCAGCGGCTTTCAATTCGGGCATACGGTCTGAACTTGGGTTCGCAGGGATCAAATTTTTCTCTAAGCCAATCGGCCCCTTCGTAGTTTTCCACAAAGAGCCTCTTGGCAGGGTGGAAGAGAGTGACGTGCAAGTATTTGACGCTCACATGCTCAAGCGCTTGTTGGCGGGATGCACCCATATAATCAATCGAGTATACGGCGGTCGCTTCACCGGTGCGATCGGCCCCCGAACGGCAATGAACAAGTATCGGTCTTTCCGCCGTCTTTAGAACCTCGATGTATTGCTGCCAGTCTTCCTTGGTTTGCAGCTGTTCGGTCGAGAAACCAAGATTCAGCATGCGAACATTCAAACGCTCAAGCTCTGTTTTTTCATCGTCAAACCACCATTCGCCAGGCTGGCTGCCGCGCAAATTGATCACGGTACGAATGCCATACCTTTTCACGATTTCGTCGAACTCATCTTTCGCAAGCTGAGCCGAGCGATAGAATTTTCCCGGATCGACCTCGTGAAAGTTCTTTGCCGGGCGGAAGACCGATGTTCGATATATAAAGGCACCGAGTGAACCGAGTACCGCCGCGATGATCACCACTTTGATATGGGATCGACTCAAGATATTCTTTAGATTTCGGTTCATAAATGGAATCCAGCTCCGTTTTCCGCCGTCCAGAGAGGCGGCCAGAAGTTTCATGAATTTGCTCTGACTTTGCAAGATCAAGAAACATTCTGATCCTTAATCTGAATGAGATTTGACTGAATATTTATCACAATAGCGATCTTCGGCTTGCGTTCCGATAACGTGCCCGGTAACCAGTGTCGGTATGCAGCACTTCTTTCGTCTTCGGCAAATAGGATATCTAGCTCTAGGAGCTTTGGCCTTGAGTCAACTCTCCTCATGTGCTGAGCCGTCATCTGGCGGAACACCTACGACGATTCCGCAGATTGTTGTGAGTTGCACTACCAGCGCATGCAGTGCCAACTCCAGCCCTAATGTTCATGTTTTGATTACACCCTATGATTGCAGTTCGTCTGAAGGAGTGGCCGTAGCCTCAACGTCAATGACGGTCAGTTGCACGGTGAGTGCGGGCTGCTATGCCACTACGTCATCATGGGTCAACTCCAGTGGCACGATTACCACTATACCGTCAGGAACATATACCGTTTGTGGACGCATTGACTACAATCATAATTATGCTTCTGGTGTGATCACTGATGACACAACGTCCGTTAAGCTCAATGTTAATGTCTCTTCGGCGAGCACCGGTCCCATCAATTTGACTTCGTGGCTTGATCCCTAAAAAAACCTAGTGATTTTAGCTCATTAAAATCATAACGCAGCACAGTTT
>SXRI01000100.1 GCA_005793615.1 Bdellovibrionales bacterium | reverse complement strand
GAGTCGCAGCGCAAGGCCCGAGCCACCCTTGACTGACAGGATCTGAAATGCGAAAACTAAATCAGTAGCGTCGCTACGCTCCGATAGCCGGGCGGAATCGAACCGAAACAGCCGGGCGCCTTAACCGAAATACGCACTCACTCGCGGCATCGGCGGGATCAATATAGATATGGGCATCGTTCTGGCAGAGTCCTCGTACACGACTGAGACCGCGCAGGGCGCCACTGCTTTCAAAGCGATAAACCTGTCCGTACTCCGCGATACGTAGTGGTAACTGGCGGTGACTTCGAGGCTGACAGCTAAAGACTTTGTGATGATGGGGGCAGTTCATAGGTTTAAGAAAATACTCGCTACCGTCTTCGGGCCAGTGCATCGGCGGATACATGCTTTCGCCGAACGCCCGCAGATGACCAGAAACCTGGTAAAGAGAGGCCTTAGCGAGATGAGGACTGACCACGCGCTGATAGCCATGTTGCATCTCGAGTCGCTTAATGTAAGACTCAAGTTCATCGCGAATCGCCACACCGTTAGGAAGCCAGACCGGCAAACCCGCACCGATGTTGTCGTCAAAGAAATAGATCTCCATTTCATCGGCAAGTTGCCGATGATCGAATTTGTAAGCCATATGAACTCCAAAAATTGAAGGCGCATAAAGCGCAGCATTTATGATGTTAAAAAATAAAATCTGTGGTGGCCCTTGAGGGCCAAGAAAAGGTATTGACCCCTAAGGGGTGGTGGTCGAAGTCGGAAGTGGGAATAGAAAGGATGATGCTTTCATCATGAATAGAGTATCGAAAACCGATATGAAATGCTAAATCAAAATACTAATCGCCTCTATAACAGAGGTTAATACGGAACTCTCGGCAGTGACCCGCCGGGTAATTCAAATTTATCGTGGTTTAAGGACATTTTCGCACAAAATATCAAAACTGCGCTTCAGGCGGCTGCTACTAGTCTTGGGCACGGGAAATGAATGGATCATCTAGCACGCATTCAAAGAGCGATTGACTATATCGAGCAGCACCTTAAAGAGGAGCTGCCGACCGAGGCTATTGCTCGCGAAGCTTGCTTTTCCATGTGGCACTTTCAAAAGGTATTTGGCGCGACTGTAGGCGAGACGCTTAAGGAGTATGTTCGTAAGCGGCGACTGAGTTCAGCGTTGATGGAGCTCGTGGCATCGGATCGGCGGATCATCGAAGTAGCCGTCGATCATCAATTTGACTCGCAGGAATCTTTCACGCGGGCCTTTAAGGCGATGTTCGGGTTCACTCCTGGAGAGGTGCGAAAAAATGGAATTAGATCTGTTCATGCCCTCAATAAACCGAGGATTACGATGGAGTACCTCGACCACTTATATGGAGGAATGACGATGCAGCCGAGAATAATAGAGATCCAAGGGAAGAAAGTCGTAGGCCTGGGAACGAACTTTATCTCGATTCTTTCGCCCGAAAAGAACAATCACATTGTGTTGCCAAAGCTGTGGGACAGTTATTTGAAACGCTCGAGTGAAATTAAATCTAGGACCGGACGTTTTGACATCGGCCTTTGTGAGGCTGTCGCGGATGCATCGAAGAAGGTTCATCCGGACGAGTATTTTTATATGGCCTGTGCCGAAGTACAGAGCTTTGATTCTGTGCCTGCGGGTATGGTAGAAAAAGTCGTGCCTGCCGGAGCGTATGCGGTTTTTACCCACCGTGGTGGGCTTGATAAGCTTGAACATACGATGTCATATATTTTTGGATCGTGGCTACCTAAGTCGGGTAAAACGCTTCGTGAGGCGCCTGACCTGGAAATTTACGATGAGCGTTTCAAGTTCGGTTCCGAGAGCTCCGAAGTCGATATCTATATTCCGATTCAGTGAGTTCATGGAGGTCACGTTTGAGCCAGTCTACATCTAAAATTCGTTGGGCTCTTGAATCTGACGTTGAACGGATGCTAGAGATCTATGCGCCCTATGTTGCCGACACGCCGATCTCGTTTGAGACGGCGGTTCCTAGTCTTCAGGAGTTTCAAGATCGGTTTCGAGAAATTACCAAAACCCATCCGTGGATTGTATGTGAGATCGAGGGTAAGGTCGCAGGATATGCCTACGGGTCGCCTCATCGCACTCGGTGTGCCTATAATTGGTCTGCCGAGGTGTCAGTTTATATTGCTTCGGCCTATCATCGTAGGAACCTGGGGCGCTCGCTCTACCGCTGCCTTTTCCGAATTTTGAAAGAACAGGGATTCTATAACGCCCTTGGCGGAATCACGCTCCCGAACCCGGCAAGTACGGGTTTGCACGAAGCGCTTGGATTCACGAAAGTGGGCACTTATAAAAATATCGGCTTTAAAAAAGGCAATTGGTACGATGTCATCTGGTATCAACTCGAATTGCAGTCAGGTGGGGTGCCGCGTGAACCGATTCCCGTGTCGAGGCTTGCGCTAACTGATCGCGAGTTAGAGTCTCTAGCTGATTAACGATTTAAAATAGCCTGGTTCCGATGGGCGTCATTGCCGATAGGGGCGTGAATCGATACGATGATTCCTGGCAGGGGAAACTTCGATGAATCTTCGCGTGATTTTCAGTGGCCTAATTGTAGTGGCAGCCGTTGGCACTGCCGTCGGTTTGTTGTATTGGAAGCGAAATGGCGCTCAGATCGAGATCTCGCCGAGAGTCGGTGAGGTGGTTGAGGCTATCTATGGCTTGGGGACAGTGGTTTCCGATAGAGTTTATAATGTACGCAGCGGGCTCACGCTGCAAATTCGCAAAATAATGGTGAGTGAGGGCGATATAGTAAAGCCAGGCGACGTACTTTTGCAGCTCGACCAGAACTCCTTTCGTTCGCCAATCTCCGGAACTGTCACTCATATCGCCTTTCGTGAGGGCGAGATCATTCCCCCGCAAGTACCAATCATTTCGGTCACGAACCTCGAGGCCCTCTATCTTGAAGTAAGCTTGGAGCAACAGTCGGTGTTAAGAGTCAAGAGCGGGCAAAAGGTGGCTGTCAGCTTTGAGAGTTTACGAAATGAAAAAGTTGAAGGAAAGGTGACTCGGGTCTACCCGCGCGACAGCCAGTTCATCGTGCGCATAGAAATTGGCAAGTGGCCTGATGGAGTGTTGTCCGGTATGACCGCCGATGTTGCGATCGAAGTCGGACGCAAAGCTGATGCGCTTTTGGTACCGGTGCGTGCATTGGTGGCAGGACAAATCACTCGGGTTCGGGCAGGAAAGCAGGAACGTGTGCCAGTTCGACTCGGCGTTGTCGACGGTGAGTGGGCCGAGGTCCTGGGGGAGAATCTAAAGAAGGATGACCAAGTGATGGTACGGAGTAAGTAAAGAACAATGTTTTTTCTCGCGTTACGTCATCTCCTTAGCCGAAAGAGACAGACTGCCCTGACCCTGATGGGCATTGTGTTGGGTTGCGCGGCATTTATCGGCATCTCCGGAATGATGCTTGGCTTTCAGACTTTCATTATTGATCAATTGGTAAATAATGATTCCCACGTCCGTATATCTGCGCGTGAGGAATTTCTTACGGCCGATTCGTTGCGAGATTCGATGTTCAATGAAGGGCAGATAGTTTCTTGGCTCAAACCGC
The DNA here is from genome assembly GCA_005793615.1 of Bdellovibrionales bacterium. Lineage (GTDB taxonomy): Bacteria > Bdellovibrionota > Bdellovibrionia > Bdellovibrionales > JAMPXM01 > SXRI01. The sequence continues at coordinate 1,760 of SXRI01000100.1, read as the reverse complement.
CATCGGGTCGCAAAGACAACGCCTACATTCTATCGCCGCGAACCTGGTTGGACCGATTGGAGCGAGACATCGATGTCGCCGCGGTTTCTCCGCAACTTGTGGTGCAGGCGATTGCGACCTACGGTCGAGTTTCTATCGGCGCCCGAGTTATCGGCTCTGAACCGGAACGGCAATCGCGTGTATCAACGATCAATAAGTACATGCTGCGCGGGAAATTCACTGACATCGGTAATTCGGGAAATCGCGTTGCAATTGGCGAGGCTTTGGCCAGGAAGATCGGCGCCTCGTTGAATGAAACGATCTATCTTGCTTCCGGGCGCGGCATGCCTCAGCCGTTTCGAATCGTCGGCATTTTTCGCCTTGGCGTAAAGAGCCTCGATGAGTCAACGATCTTTGCGGCCATTCGCGATGTTCAACAGTTGAATCTGACGCCAAGTCGCATCTCTGATATCGCGGTCCGGTTAGTGGATGTCACCAGAGCCGCTGATACAGCCACTACTTGGAACCTGCTCAGTCAGGAAAAAGTGCAAAGCTGGGATCAGTCCAATGAAGGCATCATGTCGGTTTTTAAGACCCAAGATGTCGTGCGGAACTCGATGACGGTCTCAATCTTGGTGGTCGCTGGCTTCGGAATCTACAATATTTTAAGTTTAGCTGTTACCCACAAAAGAAGAGAGATCGCCATCCTGCGGTCGATGGGATTTGAGCCCTGGGATGTTTCCCGGCTCTTCCTCATCCAGGGACTCATGCTTGGCGCGGTCGGTGGCGTCGTCGGTCTGTTCTTTGGATATATGGCGTCTTATATGGTATCTCAGATTGAGGTATCTGCTGACCGCGGTCTGGGCGGTAGTCACATGATGGTGTCGTTTGACTACTTGATCTACGTGAAAGCTTTTTTCCTGGCGCTCTTCTCGTCAAGCTTTGCAAGTTATTTTCCGGCGCGTTCTGCTGGCGGCCTTGAGCCGATTGACATTATTCGAAGCGAGAATTCCTGATGTCGATCGTCATGCGCAATATTAAAAAGAGCTTCGGCCAACTGGCGACGCCGGTTCTAAGAGGCGTAAATGCCGAAATCAAAACGGGTGAATTCTTGTCGATCACGGGCCGCTCAGGCTCCGGGAAAAGTACACTCTTATATATTATTAGTACGCTTGATCCGCCCACTTCCGGTGAAGTCGAAATTGACGGTCGCAAAATATCGGATATGTCGTCGCGTGAAGTGCACGGCTTTCGCAACGCGCGCATGGGATTCGTTTTTCAATTTCACCACCTATTGCCGGAACTCACGGCGCTTGAAAATGTATTGATGCCAGCGATCAAAACCGGAAGTGAGCGTTCGCGCAGTGATTTTGCGCGCAAACTTCTTGAGGAGTTTGGCATTTTGGACAAGGCCGATAGCTTACCGAGTCAGCTTTCCGGCGGTGAGCAACAGAGGGTGGCAATTGCGCGTGCGCTGGTTATGGAGCCAGCTTATCTTTTTGCCGACGAGCCGACCGGCAATCTCGACACCGTTAACGGACGCGCGGTTATGAATTTGTTCGCGCGGATCAATCGCGAACGTGGAACCACTATTATCTATGTGACCCACGATAAAGAGTTTGCCGATATGGCCTCGCGGCGAATTCATCTGGTCGATGGCCAGGTGGCGGAGTCCGATCCCAATGGCCCCAAAGCCTGATGAAAATCGTCTGTAAATGTCGAAATCCCATTCATGTGAATATTTGCACGTCATGCGACAAGGCTGACAGCTAGTCGCGCAT
>SXRI01000099.1 GCA_005793615.1 Bdellovibrionales bacterium | reverse complement strand
TCGACTTTCAAAAGCCACGGATCCATCGCGATGACCCGTGCGAACTCATCACAGAGCTGGTTGTAGTGCTTAAAGTAACTACTCTTCTTTCGCTGATACCAACCGAGTTCACGCGGAGGATTGATCGGCGTACGCAGACTCGGCCCCCACTCATCATAAAACAGAGAGAAGTCATTGTTGCTGACGACAAGATCAGGTACGAAACCCTTTACCGAAATCTGACCGTCTCGAACGATGACATCGTTCACCTGCACCGGTCCCCGGGAAGCACTTTGCATGGTGAATGTTTCTTGATCATGGGCGTTCGGAAAGGCCAACTTCACCTCAAGGCCCGCGTCCGCGATGATTGTCTGCAAGGTCGCAACATTATCCCAATAATAGGGATTACCGGTGTGCTCTTCGGTCAGTATCAATATGCGCTTCGCATTCGAACCGTAATGCCGCTCAACATAAGTGCGTACCAGCTCACCACAGTTTTCACGGTCTACCGGGCAGATATTATTAAATCCCGCGGGATAAATATTGGCATCGATATTGGCGACCTTCTGACCTGAATCACGAATGTCGTAGCTGGAGTAAAATGGAATGTCGACTGTACGTCTGACATCGTGAAACCAGGCTTCAGCAGCACTCAGGTTCTGAAGGAGCTGTCGATGAATGACATCTTTGACACTGCCGTTAACACTGGCGCTCATAACGAACTCCTATTCGTTGACCGATTGGAACTTGGGGCGCGTTTGGGACTGCGGTTGCGAGCAAATAACAAAATTTCGCTCACACCCGTGATTGCAGCCGGAAACAAAAAGAAATTGAGTCCGGGAATCAAAAAAATCAAGCCGAGAGCTGCGGCCAGACCGAGGAAAGCAGGAAATTCATCGCGAAAAAAACGCAAACGATCCCGAAAACCCATTTTCAACGCTTCAAATGAAACGTCCGCAATATCAAATGCAACCAATTTCCAAAATGAAAGGGTTCTTCGATGAGAAGTCCGGTATCCACTAAAACTCGCTCAGCGAGAAGTGCATAAAAGGGAGCCGCCAAGAGCTGCGAAAAAAGAAAAAGTAGAAACAGCAAACCAAAAAGAGCGACCGGCGAGGAAATTAAAATCAGTGCCCAATAGAGGAGCGCCGCCAAATTTGAAGACTGCGTCACACCAATGATCAACAGGGCCTGCGTAGCAATTGCCGGCACCAATTGAAATAAGTAGGGTATGCCCAAAATACTTCCAATGAGAAAAACCAGCATGACAAGCGCGAACGGAATGATCGCCGCGTGTCTGATTTTGGGTTTTCTAATGATCAACTCAAGGCCTTTCAGCGGTGCTTTTATGCCGACTAAAAACCCGCTGGTTGCTTTAACTGTGTCAACTTTCAAGGCGCCTGGTCCTTTCCGGCACGAGCACTCTCGATGAAACGCTGCTCAAGTGAGGAATCAGGATCAAGGACTCGACCGCGGGGCACTGCGCGCCTGCGTTTGGCATCCGACGTAAGGCCTTCTCCTACCGGTCGTTCAGCTAAGAACTTCGTCGTTAGTTTATCCAATTCAGCAACAAAACCTTCGACCTCTTTGGTCTGTTCAGTCGAACTCTGATTCGGAATCTGGCTTGGGGGCAAAAACCGCGCACGGAGTTCATTGAGAGTTTCAACTACCAGCACCGCTCGATCCCATTGTTTTTTTTGCACTTCACGACGAGTGACTACCGGATCGCCTTCCATAGGAATGGGCGCCATCTCGATCGTACGCCAAAGATCGCGATAGGTGGCTATCAGATCTTTCGCCGCGCGGGTCGACCAAGGCTCCATGCCGAGTTCGGCCGCTTCAAGCAAGTAAGTTTGACTGCGAGCCAGCGGGCGAAAGGCCGTTTCAAAATCAGACCAGCTTACGTGTCGTAGAGACATACTACCCATGAAATAGAGCGTGCGCGGCAGCCAAGTGGGCACAGCAGCTTTATCTTCCATGGTCCTAGCCCGCTTAAGTTGCTTGATGCCTGCTTCGGCCTTTTTGTAATAGTCGAGGGCGCGATCGAAATTGCCAACCCGAGCGTAAGCTGCAGCCAAACGCGCAGGAAGCTCGGCGCTCAAAATCTCCTTAGGCAACTCCGCTGAGCGTTTTTCAAGGTCAAACAATACCGCGACGGTCTGTTGATCGTCTGCCAAAGCCTCCCAACAGAATGAAAGGCGGTAAAGAGCCATGGCTTGAAGGCGCGGTGCCACTCCCTCGCAAGCCACCACGACACCGCGGTAACGTTCGGAGGCTTCTTTCCAGCGGCCAAGTCCCTCCAGGGCTCTCCCTGAATGAAATGCCGCCGACTGCACGTAAGATGAGGTCGGTTCTTGAATCACATAGTCATTTAAGATCGCCAAGGCATCGGCAAATTTTTCTTCGTCGATCAGAGCCAGGGCCTGCTTATATTCCGCTGGAGCTTGCGGCGACGGAATAAAATGCGGATCCTCAACAATACCCAAGAACATCGCCACTTTTTTGGCGTCCTTGCGAGTGCTCGTGCATGAGATGAGTGAGCTACTCAAGAGAAACAGTACCGCCACCATCGCGCCAATTCGTGGCAAAGTTCTAATCAAATTCATGCCATTCCTCCCTCGCCTAAGACGCCGGCCAACGCTTCCAGATCTGCGAGTCCGTAAATATCTCGCTGATACTCGGGAATACGCACGGTCTTCACGTCTTTACCAAGGCCGTGCGAGAACTCTTGATAGAGACTGTAGCGATAAGCGTAGTACGCGTTGAACTTCTGATAAAAGGCCAAAACTTTTTCATAGACCAAATGATCGACATTCTCTGGTGGCGAGGAGACGCCCGTCGGAATTCCGAGAGGAAAAGCGCGATTGATCACCACCGCGCGCAGGCGATAATCTAATCTCCGAAGTTCATTCTGCAGATATTTGGCCTCGATCAATTTGGCGTTGTCAAAACTCGTAACGACTAAAAAGTTAGTGGTCTCGCTCTGCAAGAGCTGCAACGCTTTTTCGCTCCGGCTTCGCAATACGTTTTGCACCGAGCGAATCCCAGCGAAAAAATCGAACAGCTCTTCAATAAACTGTGCGCCGGTCAGTGACTCGAGTGACTTAATCGCAGCTCGAGTCCCACGACTGACCAGGTTGGCGATCAGCCCACCTTGCCGCTCACTGGGGTTCATAAACCAACGAGTCACGGCGTCTTGAAAGAGCGAACTGATTCGCTGTGGAGCGGTCAAAAAATCGACCGCATGTTTGGTAGGTGGCGTGTCGAGCACAATCAAATCATATTGGCCTGATTCACGAGCCTGCAAAAGGTGCTCAAGGGCCGTGAATTCCTGCGAGCCCGCAAGGGTAGTGGAGAGTTGTTGATAAAGACGGTTCCTCATCACCCGCGCGACAGCCTCTGAGCCACCACCATGTTCTCGAATAAACTGATCGAAAATAAGACGCGAGTTGATGACCGCCGCACTGAGCGTTCCAAAGGACAATGGCACCGCCACCGGTGTTGTTGCGGCCTGTTGTTGCTCGAGATCAAGACCCAATGCAGTTGCCAAACGTTTGGCCGGGTCAACCGTAAGTACGAGTGTACGCAAGCCAAGACCCGCGGCGCGCACACCAAGTGCGGCAGCGATTGTGGTCTTGCCTACGCCGCCACTGCCAGCGCAGATCACCACCCGACTGGATTTGAGGAGTTCATCTATACCTGCCGTAAAGCCTCCCCGGTTGCTGCGACCAGCTCTTTGGGATCATTGGAAAACACGAGGGGAACTTGACCCACGGCTTCAAATTCCCGACTCAATTTTCCGAGGTATTGCTTCTGCCGATCTTCGATCGCGCTCAAATACTTGGCAAACTCACCCAGCCCGCCTGGATCCGCCGCGGTCAGAGTCTCGAGCTCAGCACGCTCCACGGGAACAGGCATTACCTTGTTGGCAATCACCGCGGGCTCCACCCCGAGAATTCGACGAAGTTCAGCGCGAAACTCGAGTGTTTCGGCCACGGGCATCTCTTCAAGAAGAGTCACCACAGCGTAACCACAAACTTTAGGGTCCTTTAGAACGGATTCAATTTCACGACTCTGCGTTCCCATTGGCCCTATACCGATCGCCTCGAGAATTCCCCGAGGTGCCTGAAAAAGCGCCAACGCATGCCCGGTAGCATAGCAGTCCACGACGACGAGATCATAGGGAAGCGGCGGACCGATTTTGCGAACGCCGCTGGTGATTTTTCCAAGTATAGAAATCTCATTCAAGCCAGGAGCGACGTTGATCAGGGCACGCATGACCTTATTTTCAAAGAATAAGCGGAAGACTCGCTCGATCTTAAGATAATAGAGAACATAGTCCTTAAGGGACGTCTCACCACTCCACATCGCGAGGTCAAATCCCAGTTCAGTGGCCTGTGGCTGATAATCAAGGCGCTCAAGGCCAAAGAAATCGCGGTAATAGCTATTGTCGCCAATTTCGACCAAAAGGACACGGCGGCCAGCGTGGGCCTGTTGGCGGGCAATTCCTGCAGCAATCAAGCTCTTGCCGACGCCTCCTTTGCCGGAAACGAAGAGAATTTTTTGGGATGGAAGGGCGCTATCCCACCGAGCTTGATTTTGAGGCATTTCTCTCCTATGTTACCTGCTTTTTGATTATTTACTGATTATGGAGATTTCCAATGAAATCGAGCCTCGAGTCCACCTCTACCCTTGAACGTAAACTCAATATTGAGGTCGCCGCCGCTGAAGTACAAGCCGCTTTTGATAAGGCCCTCAAGGGGGTGCAACGCGAAGTCACGATTAAGGGCTTTCGCAAAGGCAAAGCTCCGCTCCAAACTGTTAAATCGGTTTATGGCGAACGTTTGAAGCAAGATGTCATTCAAGATATCATTCAGGCCAATTATGCCACAGCGTTGCGTGAGCATTCGCTGGATCCGATTAGCTATCCGACAATCGAGTTCGATCCGTTGGAAGATGAGAAGAACTTTTCGTTCACCGCTGAGTTCGAAGTTCGCCCAGAAATCAACACCGTTCAGTTCGACGGTCTGAAGGTGCAAAAAGAGAAATTCGAAGCTGGTGATAAAGCCGTGAACGAGACTCTCGAAGAAATCCGCCGCAATCGCGCTGAAGCAACGCCGGTTCTCGAAGATCGCCCAGCTGAAAAAGGTGACGTTGCCGTCCTTGATTTCAAGGGATTTGTCGACGGTAAGGAACTTGAGAACGGTGCCGCTGAAAATCATGAGCTTGAACTCGGAAGCAATAGCTTTATTCCGGGCTTTGAAGACGGCGTGATCGGCATGCGCGTCGGCGTGACCGCGACCGTTCGCGCTCACTTCCCGGATGGCTACCATGCGAACGAACTTGCCGGGAAGGCCGCTGAGTTTCAAGTGAACCTCAAGGGCCTTAAGAAGAAGCAGTTGCCTGAGTTGAACGACGAGTTCGCCAAGGGTCTGGGTCCTTACGAAAATCTTGAGGCACTCAAGAAGTCGATCCGTGACGACCAAGAAAAGCGTGAAGCTAAGCGCATCAACGATGATCTGAAGAATCGTTTGATGCGTGCTCTCGTTGATCGTAATCCGGTTCCGGTTCCCAAATCTTTAATGAAAGATCAGAAGAAGGCTCTGGTTGAAGACTTCGAAAAACGCATGCAGCAACAAGGCATGGGCCCGGAGCAGTTTGAAGATTACAAGAACAAATGGGATGCGGATTTCGAGCAGACGGCCGCCTATATGATTCAATCCAGCTTCTTGATCGACAAGCTCGCCAATGAGAACAAACTACGCGCGACTTCTGAAGATATCGATAACAAGCTCAATGAATATGCGGCTACCACCGGTATTGAGTTAACGCGTCTGAATGAGTATTACGGCGAAGAGGATCGAAAGGCGCGGCTCTCTTACCAAATCACCGAAGAAAAAGTTCTCGAATTCTTGACTTCAAAAGCGAAAATCGAAGAAGTTTCTAAGGAGCAGTTGGAAAAAGAAGCTGCCGCTCAGAATCCGAAATTGAGCTAGTAGGCTCAGAGTGATGTCGACTCGCTCGGCAATTTTTCAAGCTCCCCTAACGAGGGGAGTTCGCTACGCCCCGTCACCGACGGGGCGTTTTCATGTTGGCAATCTACGTACCGCCTGGGTATCGGTCGCCTGGGCCCGCCATCTCGGCATGCCCTGGGTGGTACGTTTCGAGGATATCGATCAACCGCGAGTACTTGTCGGCGCTCGTGATCAACAGCTCGCAGATCTTCGCACCCTAGGTTTGATTCCTGATATTGTGCTCACGCAAAGTGCTTTTCGCCAGCGCCACTGGGACCTTTTGCTCGCCGCTATTCAAGTCGGCCAAGTATACCCCTGCGATTGCTCTCGCAAAGAAGTACAAAGCGCCCTCAACTCAATCGCCTCCGCCCCCCACGACGGCTTGGCTCCGGTGTACAGCGGGAGCTGTCGAACGAACCAGAGCGGGAGCTGTCGAACTCGGCAGAGTACCCTCGTACCATCTGAGTCCCTAGCTTGGCGGTTTCGTATGCCTCATCCAAGCGGACACGACGATTTTATTGTTGCGCGCTCGAATTCGAACTTGGACGTTAATGGCATTCCGGATGAGGCCTCTTTTGTACCTTCATATCACTGGGCCTGCGCAATCGACGACTTTGATGGCGGCTATGATCTGCTTGTGCGGAGTGTAGATCTATTTCCGGCGGCACACCTCCAGCGTTCGATCCAGAGGTGGCTCGGCGGCGTTGATTCCAATTTTGAACCTCCTGCGGTTTTTCATACGGCACTTGTCACCCAGGACGATGGGCATCGCCTTGAAAAGCGTACCTGCGGAGTCACACTACCTGAACTCGAGAAGCGTGGTTTCACGGCCGAAAAAATTTTACAGATTTTCTCCGCTAGTTTTCACACCTCACTTGCCCTCTCCCGCGGCGACCTCATGCGAGAGCAACCTGAACAACTCACTCTCGTCGACCTCCCACTATCATCCAGATCTCGGTATTCTTTGCACCGACAT
>SXRI01000098.1 GCA_005793615.1 Bdellovibrionales bacterium | reverse complement strand
TCACTGCAACTGGCGAGGACTATAAGAGCCAAATAGATGCCATGTCTGCAGCCGGTCTTCATTACCTGCGAATTCTATATCAAGGAGATAAACCCAAGGATATTGTATCTTCCTGTACAAACGAAACCAAATCAGATCAAAACTTCACACGCATGCTCGATGTCATCGAATATGCACATCGAAAGAGAATGAAGATCTTGCTATTGATCAGCATGACCGATTGCCACTTTTACTCTCCAAAAGCCGAGAAAAGGCCACAATGGCCAACCGCCCCGAGAGCTGGCGATCAAATCTTTTTTGCAGTTCACAAGATTTCGAACCTTGATCTCGATCGATTTCAGAGTCGATGGACAGCTCTGGTTCGGGCTCTACAAAATCGGAAATTGAATCTAGATGCCGTTCAATTTGGAAACGAAATCAACAACTCCGTATTTAATGGCGATTTGCCCATGCCGATGATGACTGGTGGTTCGGGCGTGATGCTGAACGAGAACAACTCCAACCTTTACCTTGAAGAAATGAGAAGATTCACTTTGAGCAACCAGTTGATCTCCTGGGCCATGCGCTATGCACGCTCTTCCAAAACCATAGGCGAGTTGAAGGATACTTTATTCGTCGGCCCGTCTCTGACTCATATGGCGAATTGGTGGGTAACGAGAAAGGGTGTTTCTTTCGTAGATCCGACTTACGCTTTCAAACAATTTCAATGGTCCAACTTTGCCAATCTGGTAGACAAATACTCCATGAATGTATACCCAAGCGTGAGTCGGGAAAACTCAGAGGTTCCTAATTGCAAACTTGAGGGTGGAGATTCAATCACTGCTTGGCAAGCTTATCTCTGTGCGAACAGCTACCTTCAACGAGATATAACTGAAATTGCAAAAATGGCCCGCACGCCGTCCCTCGAATCGGGCCTTTCTCAGCAGAGTTTTTGGATCACCGAAACTGGATTTTCAAACTTGGAGACCGATGCAAACAAAATAGCAGATCGAGACAATGATCGAACACTTCTGTTCCAAGGACTCACCAGGGCTTTGGTTGAATTCAACTTGTCAAACTCGGTCGTTCTGGAACGTGTATTTGTCTTCAATTGGGACGAACCGAGTAGTGTCGTCACCAATCCTCAGACTGGAGAGAAAATGCCGATTTGGGCTATCTGGAAAGACAATCAGGTGTTGCATGGCGCACAACAATTGATCAATAGTCTGGCACCGTAAAACTATCGAGCCTATCTTTAGGCGCTAGTGTCCCATCTCCTTCGATCAATACTTGTCAAAGTGGTGCGGCCGGAGAGATTCGAACTCCCGACACCCAGGTTCGAAGCCTGGTACTCTATCCAGCTGAGCTACGGCCGCGCATCGAAAACAATGTCTAAAGTGGTACCACCTTAACCGCTCAAAGCGCCCACAACAAATGTTTTCAACGACTTTTTTGCTGGGCGTTTAATAGTTAGCTCAATTGTTTCGCACATTTAGTGGTATAAGTATTTGTTATGCAAAATCTAATTTAATGCGATTTTTCTTTATAGAATGAGCGCGGTATGAGTTAGGCATCGCGTCACCAGTGCCCACGGAGAAGCTTCAAGCATAACCCGTCGAACCCCCACCAACAAGCCCACCAGGACAGCCCGGAGCCGAAAAAGGCCCCCCGGGTCCTTCCGCGTCTTGCGAGCACAATTGAAAGCTCACGGCTCTGTTCATGGTCCTGGCCACAAATACATCGCCTAAATGAATTTAGATTAACTTAGTTCAGCCCAACGGGCGTAGAGGGTTTCAATCCGCAGGTGCAGCTCCGCGAGTTCGCGGGTGATTTCCGTGAGGCGCGAGCTATTGGCTATATTCTCGGGCTTTTGACTCTCGGTCTCGAGGTATTTAAGGCGCTCTTCGGCTGCCAAGATGGTCGCTTCCATGCCATCGAGTTCGCGTTTTTCTTTATAACTCAAACGCTTTTTCGAAGCGCTCTCACCAGTCACAGAGCTAGAGCTTTCGAGCGCAATCGCCTTTGCAGCTGCGTTTTTCCCTTTTGGCCGTGACTCCAGCCATGCTTCGAACTGCAGAGTATCGGCAAATCGCTCGAGTTTTCCCTCACCTGTTTCATTCAACGTGAAGGCAAGGATCTCGTTGGCGATTTGCTCAAGGAAGTAGCGATCGTGAGTCACCAGAATCACGGCACCTTCAAAAGACTTAAGCGAATCTTCAAGGACATCGAGAGTCGCCAGATCAAGATCATTGGTCGGTTCGTCAAGCACCAAAACGTTGGCCGTCGTCAGCATGAGTTGCGCCAGACGCAGGCGACTCTTTTCACCGCCGGAGAGTTTTTCGACCGGCATATCGAGTTGTTCCGGACGAAACAGGAAACGACTGAGATAACTGCGCGCAAAAACAAACTTGCCGCGGTAGTCAACGTAATCACCCTCGTCGCAAATCGTTCGCAACACACTCTTCTTAGGATTAAGTTCATCTCTGGTTTGCGCAAAGTAGGCCACTTGCAAACGCTCTGCGCGTTTAATCTGGCCCTCACTCGGCTCTTCCTCGCCAAGCAAAAGTCGAATTAAAGTGGTTTTACCGGCACCGTTAGCTCCCAAGAGCCCGAGGCGGGTTTTCGGCGAGATGATTAAATCCACAGGCGCGAACAACCGTCGCCCGCCGTATGATTTACTCACACCGATGGCCTCAATCAATTTCTGCGGATGCCGCTCGCTGGACTGAAAGTCGATCTGCGCCGTGCGCACTTGGTTACGGCTCTTAAGATCCTCCGCCTCATTCTTGATATCACCAGCACGGTTGATCCGTGCCTGCTGTTTGGTGGTGCGGGCTTTGGCTCCCCTACGCAACCACTCGGTTTCGCGGCGAAGCGTGTTGTTAACGGTCTCTTCGCGCCGCTCCTGCGCCTTCATCAGGGCTTCTTTAGCCTCGATGAAATCAGCATAACTGCCGCGCACCGTGAACAGCCCATCAGGATTTCGGCGATCAAGGTCAAAAATTCGGTTAGCCACGCGTTGCAGGAACAAGCGGTCATGGGTGACGGTTAAGGTTGCAAATGAATGTGACTCAGACGAGCCGGCTTCGAGAAATTTCTCCAGCCACAAGATGCTCTCAAGATCGAGATGGTTCGTCGGTTCATCCAAAACAAGAAGATCAGGTTCACGCACGAGTTCGCGCGCCAACGCACAGCGCTTCTTCCAACCGCCAGAAAGCTCACTGATCTTGGTGTCCTCAGTTCGCCCGTCTTCCAAAAGCTCCAGGCGCGCCAGCCACTCGTGCACCTTCGCAAGGCGCTCAGGATCACCATCAGCGCCCTCAGCAACCGCATCAAAAATCGTCGAATCTGCGGCAAAACTCGGCATCTGCTCCAAATAACCGACGCGAAGTCCGCGACTCTTAACCAGTTCGCCGCTGTCGGGTTCAATCAGACCAGCAATAATCTTAAGCAGAGTTGACTTACCCGCACCGTTGGGTCCGATAAGACCGATGCGATCACCAGTTTCAATACCGAAGCTCAAACCGCGAAAAAGGAGATGCGGCCCGAAGGATTTTTCGAGATTTTGTGCACTTAATAATATCGCCACAACTCACATAGAGTCTGAATGGTGCTCGTTTGTCAACCGAACGAGGCGTCGCTCGACCTCATCAGCATACTTTCGAAAGGCCGAGCCCTTTGGTAGATAGCGATCAAGAATAGCCTCGGCCTCATCAAGATCGAGAGCGGCGGCCTCAATACAGAGATCCTCAAAAATCGCCTTCGATGTCCCCATTGCCAACGACGGAAAGGCACCTTCATCTACTTCACCGAAAGCGACAATCAATAGGCGCGACCAAAGTTCCTTCATCGCGGCGCTATAATGACGCTCAAGTTCCCGCCCCTTGAGCCCCACAGCCTGCTTTAATGACTTAGTCGACTGCGGTGAATTTTCGTCGAGGACATCAAGAATCTCTCGCGCTTGAAAGCTCAAAGACTCGCGCGAACCAAGGCGTCTAAAAAGCGCTTTAAAAACCTCAAACGACATCACCGTCGCCCGCCCGCGATACCATTTACTATAAACCACC
>SXRI01000097.1 GCA_005793615.1 Bdellovibrionales bacterium | reverse complement strand
GATCGAACGATTCCCTCGTGACAAGACCTTCGCAACAACTGAGTCCTTAACTTCCGTTGAATAATAACGCATACCTGCTCAAAATCTCGCCCCCTAAATCCGGGATCAGCTTGCACGACATCTTTCCTGAAACAGGGGGCCACTGATTTGATCAATAGCTTTGGAGAAGGAGAGTACATCATGGCTGACGAGAACGAATCCAAGCCGACACCAGAAAACGCTATCAAAAGAAGCGTCGGGCGGCGAACCTTTTTAAAGACAGCTCTAGTGACCGGGGTGCTGGCTTCATCGAAGAAGGCGTTTAGTGCGCCCCTCAAGTATTTCCAGCCGATGGATGTGGCGAATCCGCTCGCCGCTTACCCGAATCGGGACTGGGAAAAAGTTTATCGCGATATTTTCAAAGCCGATTCCACCTTTCATTTTCTTTGTGCTCCGAACGATACCCACAACTGTCTGTTGCGCGCTTATGTGAAGAACGACGTCGTGGTTCGCATCGGCCCCTCGTACGGTTTCGGTAAAGCCACCGACCTATATGGTAACAAGGCTTCGCATCGCTGGGATCCGCGTATTTGCCAAAAGGGCCTGGCTCTGACTCGCCGGATTTATGGTGACCGTCGCTTGAAGGCGCCGATGGTGCGAGTCGGTTTCCGTGATTGGGTGAAAGCCGGTTTCCCGCGTGATCCGGTCACTGGTAAGCCGCCGGAAAAGTATTTTCAGCGTGGAAAAGACAAATGGCTGCGCGCAAGTTGGGATGAGGCTTACGATCTGAGCGCCAAGGCGCTCGAGAATATCTCGCGCACTTACACCGGAGAAAAAGGCGCCTCGTATCTGAAAGAGCAGGGCTATGACGCTTCGATGGTTGAGGCGATGCATGGCGCAGGTACTCAGGCCTTAAAACTCCGAGGCGGAATGGCGTTCCTCGGTTCGACTCGTATCTTTGGCCTATATCGCTTGGCGAACTCGATGGCGCTTCTCGATTCGAAGATTCGTGGCGTCGGACCTGATAAAGCTCTGGGCGCCCGTGGTTGGGATTCTTATAGCTGGCATACCGATCTTCCGCCGGGACATCCGATGGTGACCGGTGCACAGACCAACGACTTTGACTTGTTCTCAACGGAATATTCGAAACTGATCTTGGCGTGGGGTATGAATTGGATCACCACCAAGATGCCAGATTCGCACTGGTTGACTGAAGCGCGCCTTAAAGGCGCTAAGACCGTCGCGGTTACGGTGGAATACAGTTCGACGGCATCGAAGTGCGATGAAGTCATGGTGATTCGCCCGGGTACTGATCCTGCGTTTGCTTTGGGTCTCGCGCAGATCATTGTCAAAAAGAAAATCTATGATCGCGACTGGGTGGCGGCGAATACCGATTTGCCGTTCCTGGTTCGCATGGATACCCTGCAACCTCTGCGCCCCGAAGAAGTGATCGCCGGTTATCAGGCTCCTGAGTTGAAGACGATGGAGTTCATGAAAAAAGGCGAAACGCCGCCTCCTGGTTTACAGCAGAAAAAACAGTTTGCACCTGAGGGCATGAAGGATGACTTCAAACCCTTCGTCGTCATGACGGCTGATGGTAAACTGCATGCGGTCACACGTGATGACTTCGGTAAGAATTTTGCTGCTAAAGGTATCAAGCCTGAACTGACCGTGACGAAAACTGTGAAGCTCGTTGATGGTAAGTCGGTAAAAGTGCGCTCGGGCTTTAGTCTCACCGAAGAATACCTCAATAAAAATTTCACTCCCAAACAAACGGCGGCGGTTACTGGCTGTCCCGAAAAAGGCTTGGTTTCGCTCGCTGAGCAAATCGCGGCGAATCGTGAGAAGACCTTGTTCGTCACCGGCATGGGACCGAACCAGTTCTTCAATAACGATCTGAAGGATCGCGCGATCTTCTTGGTGGCGGCGCTCACTCGCAACGTCGGCTTCGCTGGAGGAAATGTTGGCAGCTTCGCTGGTAACTATCGTGCGGCATTGATCGGCGGTGAGCCGGCCTATATTCTGGAAGATCCGTTCAATTTGAATTTGGAGGCGGGCGGCAAACCCAAGACCAAAAAATACCTGTACTATGAATCACTCCATTACTTTAACTATGGTCAGCGTCCGTTGCGCGTAGGTGAGAAGCTCTTTACCGGTGCGGGGCACGTGCCGACGCCGACGAAGGCCATGATCAGCAATAACTCGAACTCTGTGATCGGCAATATTAAATGGCATTATGATGTCGTGGTGAATACGCTGCCGAAGGTCGAGTTCATCGCTTACTCCGATTGGTGGTGGACCGGTTCGTGCGAGTATTCCGATATCGTCTATGCTTGCGATAGCTGGGCGGAGTTCAAAGACGCGGATATGTGCGGATCATGCACGAATCCGTTCGTATACATTTATCCGCGCACGCCGTTGCCGCGAGTTTTCGACACCAAGAGTGACATCGAGATCATCGCCGGCATCGCGAAACGTCTCGGTGATGTCGTAGGTGAAAAACGTTTCACTGATGTCTTCAAATTCACTCATGAAGGAAAAACCGAAGAGTACATTCAGCGCATCATCAATGCTTCCTCGGCGCTCAAGGGATATAAAGTGGGCGAACTGGAGGCGAAGGCGAAGGAAGGTATTCCGGCGTTGATGAACAACCGAACCTATCCGCGGATTTCATCTTACGAACAGGGAGCTGCGGCCGAGCAGCCGTGGCATACTAAGTCGGGTCGTCTTGAATTCTATCGCCCCGAAGTGGAATTCATCGAGCATGGCGAGAATATGATTGTTTACCGCGAGCCGGTAGACTCGACTCACTATGAACCGAACGTCATCGTCGCTCATCCGCACGAGGCGATTCGTCCGAAGAAGCCGGCGGATTGGGGCATAGATCCGAAGGATCTTTCGGTCGAAACCCGCCAGGTTCGAAACGTGATGCGTACTCCGGAAGAGATGTTGAAGACACAGCACCCGCTGAAGTTGAAGCTTCAGTACTCGCACGTTTACCATACGCCGAAGTATCGTCATGGCGCTCACACCACGCCCGTCGATACCGATTTCACTGCCGTGTGGTTCGGACCGTTCGGTGATGTTTATCGCCGCGACAAACGGATGCCGTCAGTTGTCGAAGGGTATGTAGACATCAACCCGGCCGATGCTAAAGCAATCGGCGTTGAGGATGGTGATTACGTATACATCGACGCCGCTCCCGAAGATCGTCCGTTCCGTGGCTGGAAGCCGGGTACAGAAGATTACAAGGTGGCGCGTTTACTTCTTAGGGCTCGTTACTATCCTGGAACACCTCGCGGTATCGCGCGCACATGGCATAATATGTACGGCGCGAGTCATGGTAGCGTGAAGGGTCAAGAGACTCGTGCGGATGGTCTGGCGAAAAACCCTGAGACTAATTACCAAGCAATGTTCCGTACCGGCTCGCACCAGTCGGCGACTCGCGCTTGGCTGAGACCGACACAGCAGACCGAAACACTGGTTCACAAGACGATGTTTGGCCAGGCGCTTGAAAAAGGGTTCGCTGCCGACATCCATTGCGTCACCGGTGCACCTCGCGAGGCATTTGTGAAAATCACAAGGGCTGAAGCAGGTGGCCTCGATGGCAAAGGTCTTTATCGGCCGGCGGCTCTCGGATTCAGACCGACGTACGAGAACAAGGCGATGAAGGAGTATTTGAAGGGCGGATTCTTAAAGGGTTCATCTGGCAAGAAGGGCAAAGCCTAATCAGGCTAAGCGGAGGACACAACAATGGCAAAAGTGAAAAACTGGCAAATCAACCGCGACATGGAATATCCCTACGAAGAACATCGCCCTAAAAAGCAATGGTCGATCGTCTTCGATTTGAACAAATGTATCGCCTGCCAAACCTGTACGCTTGCGTGTAAAACCACGTGGACGAGTGGCAAAGGGCAAGAGTACATGTTCTGGAATAACGTTGAGACTAAACCCTATGGAAGCTACCCGCTTGCTTGGGACGTCCGCGTTCTTGAACAACTGGGCCAACAGGCGTGGAAAGCAAAAGAACCCTATTACGGTAAGACCATCTTTGAGGCGGCGGATCACACGGAGCGAGTGGCGCACTTCGCCCCCAAGGATGAAGACTGGATGTATCCGAACAATGGCGAAGATGATTGCGCCGGTCGCGTTGACAAAGGTGACCATATCAATCTGCCGCACGATAAATGGTTTTTCTATCTGCCGCGTACCTGCGCGCACTGTACCTATCCTGCCTGTTTAGGAGCTTGCCCGCGCAAGGCGATCTACAAACGCGAGGAAGACGGCATTGTATTGATCGATCAATCACGTTGCAAAGGCTACGGTGAATGCGTCCGTGCTTGTCCATATAAAAAGTCGATGTACAACACGCAAACTCGTGTGAGTGAGAAGTGCGTCGGTTGCTATCCGGCGGTCGAGCAAGGCTATCAACCACAATGTGTGGCCAACTGTATCGGTAAGATCCGGATCATGGGTTTCATTAATCCGCCGTGGAGTGCGCGTGAGAATAACCCAGTGGACTACTTGGTTCACAAAAAGGGCCTGGCTCTGCCGTATTATCCGCAACTCGGTCTTGAACCGAACATCTATTATATTCCACCGATTCATGCGGATCGGGAGTATTTGAAACAGATGTTTGGTCCTAATGTCGACAGCGCCATCGCGGCCTATAAAGAAGTTCGCAATGATCCTGTGGCTCAGGGCCTCTTGGTCCTGATGGGAAGTACTGATCGCATCATTC
>SXRI01000096.1 GCA_005793615.1 Bdellovibrionales bacterium | reverse complement strand
TGTGCCAGTGGCGACTCCTGTGCCAGTGGTCGCTAATGTAAGCACGAGCTCGAACTCAACATCGACAGCAAAGGCAGTATCAACTGCCGTTGCCACCTCGCGCGCGAGGTCAGGACCCTGAGCTCGCTTCGATTGTTGTTTGTCACTGGAGAGTAGGAGAGTTTTCCCGAACTTGCCTATTTGTGGGCAGATTTACACTAGGTCCTTGAGAAGGTGAGTGACGTTTTTGACTTCAATCCCGTTTTCATCGACGAATTCCTTTTTACCGGAAAGGTGAACTTGGAAGGCATCAACCGTTTTGTAGCGTCCTTTGAGGTATTTTAAACCCCTCGTGATCGGCGCATCTGATAGTTTACACTCTACGAACAGAATTGGTTTAACGCCCTCTAAGACCACAAAATCGACTTCGCGATCAGCTTTGTCGCGATAAAAGCGGAGATCCAAATTTCTGCCCAATGTGTCTTGTTGATAATGCACCCATTTCAAAAGGTGCACGGCGACGAAGTTCTCAAACCGTAATGCCTCGTTATCGAGCGCATTCCAGTCATAAAAATAGAGCTTCTGTTCCTTTTTAACTGCCTTTACCTTTGGTGGACCGAACGGGGCGATACGAAAGATAGCGTAAAGGCGTTCAAGAGCCTGAATCCATTTCGAAAGAGTTTTATGTGCGACCTGAAGGTCTTCTGAAAGGCCGCTGATGGATAGAATGCCTCCTGCGATTTCGGGCAATCGTTGAAACATGATTTCAATCGTCGCAAGGTCCAGAAACTGTTCGTTACTGCTGACCTCTTGGCGTACGATCCTCTCACGATAGGATCTCGACCAACGATTGCAATATGTTCGAGATCCTTTGAAGAAGGGCTCGGGGAAACCGCTTAAATCAAGAAGTGTTTTTGCGTCTGAAGCCGTCTTCATGCCGAGTTCATTAAAGGAGAGCGGCATTAGACGAAGAAAATGATATCTACCTTGTAGGCTGTCGCCACCTCTGCGCAGAATGTCCAACTTGGCGCTGCCGGTCACAAGAATTGATTGGTCTTTGCCAAGCTTATCGTAAAGTCCCTTTAAAAAATTCCGCCAATTTTTATATTTATGTATTTCGTCAAAAATCCAGAGGTCGGTTTTTCGAAATTCCTTCCTTAGAATCCTCGAGCGATCCTCATCTATATCCCAATTGAGATAGTCAGCACTTTTCGACAAGGATTTGGCAAGTGTCGTTTTGCCAACTTGGCGCGGGCCCGCCAGCAGAACCATTTTGTCGTTGAGATCATTGAGAAGCTGGGCGTGCAAGTATCTTTGCATATTTATATAGGATAGTCTTTTTTAGACACCTGTCAAGATTTGCCTAGGTGGTTTTAGACAGGTGTCTAAAAAGTGCTAATGTCACGGTACTAAAACCCGTAGACGCAAACATACTTCAACCCGGCCGCGGGTAGTGAACAGCCGGGTAAGGGGGCTCCCATTAGCCAATCAGCCAATCAATTGAGTGGTCTGAGGACGAAGGATGAAAACACTGGGAACGAGAGTTCTTTTTGATCCTCGTTGCTGCCGGTGAAACCAATAATCGGAGTGTGCGGGGATGAGGCCAAGTGAACGAAGATGCGCGAGACAAATTGCTGCGTGGGATGTGTGCAGAGATCGCTGTAAATCGGGCGGACCACCGTTGAGATCACGCCACCGTGTTGACGAATCTTAAAGGTCAATTCGCCTCGGGGCTCCAATGTCCGTACCAGTTTGCATCCATTCATGAGTACCACGGGTTCGATCTGTTGAGACATAAGGTGTATCGCCTCTGACGGAGTTCGAGTTTCGTCTGCTGAAGCCGTAGTGACTTGACCAAGAACAAGTGCCGCCATCAAAGCAAATTGAATCATCACATCCTCCTTTGGATTGTTCAGTTAACTTCTAGTAGAGGATGAACTTGTCAGCAAAACCTATTTAATGAGAAACGCCGCGGCACTCCGGGTTTTGTCGTAGTCGTGCTTCGGTGCGAAGGTGGGCTGTGATGTCAGCGCCGCGGGCAGCGTTATAATTGTCATTGCGGAGTGTTCCCCAATAGGTTCCCAACTCACCGCGCGAGGTGCCGATCATGATGGTCGGTCGATTGCGGAGCTCGCGCGCAAACAGTGCGACCGCGCACCTGATGTTAGGCTCAGCGCGCTGCAGATCATGTTCCGAGTAGTACATATTTACCTTCGCGCAGGCTGCTGGTTCGAGCTGAAAAAGGCCGATGGCGTTGCCATTTGGACCGCGGCCCACGATCCCCGGATTGCAACTCGATTCGGGTGCGGCCACGGAAGCAAAGAACCAGATCCAAAACCGTAGACGAGTGTCTTCGTTCTTCGCGGAAAAATTCGGACAAAAGCTGCTGATGTCACCTGGAACTTTAAACTTGTAAATGTCTTCGTGCTTCTTCATTTCTTCGAGCGCCACCCGCCCCCAGTGGCCGATTTCCATTTTGTCATTAATAAATTGCTGACACCCGGCCACCTGATCGCTGAGACCATTGACGACGCTGCGATAATACCTAGGGTTTGACCGACGGCGTACGCCCGGGTAGGGTTGAAAGCCCATTTTTTCGTCCGCCGCGTCTACGGTCGCCTGCAAGGCGCTCATTTGCGCATAGCCATCAAGATTGCTGGCGAGACCTTGTAAACAATTTGTAATCATGCCGCCAACAGATGGTTGAGGAGCGGCAAAGTTACTTGCGCCGAATGTCGGTATGGGTTGATTCATGGTCGGAGGCATCATCTGCGAGTAGGATGGCATAAAGGCGTTATTGATGTTGTAGTTGCCACCATAGCCGGTAACCGTGGGACCGAGAAGTCCCGCCGAAGGAGCGGCGCCGGGAGAATAACTAACAGGTGGAGAAATACTAAATTGTTGGGCGGGTGCCGACGACGCTGCCGGGGGTGCACCTGCTCGAATTTCGGCAGCGGTTTTCGCAGTCGCGCCGCCTTTGGTCGCGGAACCAAGTGAAGGGGCGCCGGGAGCACCTGCCTTAACACCTACTGGTGCGACACTCGAAGCACCGGCCGAAGCGCCGGCTGCGACTCCTGTTGTGGCCCCGGGGGAGGCCGAGCGTGCGTTGGCTCTTGCGCCACGAGCTTGAGGGGCGCCGGGTGATGCAGGGCCGGCACCTTGGGCTGCGCCGCTTGCTGCGGCTGCCGGTGCCCCGGCTGCGGCTGCGCCCGCTGCACCACCGGCTGCGCCCGCTGGCGCTCCCTCTTGGGCGTAGGCACTGGCGTCGAAGAGCTGCGAAACCAAAATGCAGCTAACGGTGGCAATCTTAAAAAATACAGAGGCGCGCATATTGATTGATCGACATATTCGCGTATGTTCTAAAGTGAGACTTTGCGATGCGAAGTCGGAAAAATTCGAGCTGTCTCATTTTGAGACGGTACCTAAGAGTGCGATTGAGACAACGAGCTTGATGAATTCGGTAGGGCCAGCAAATCTAAAGACGATTTTTGAAGATGACTGTATTCTGGCTGTGATGAAGCCAGCAGGTCTTAAGGTCCATGGACAAGAAGGTGAGC
>SXRI01000095.1 GCA_005793615.1 Bdellovibrionales bacterium | reverse complement strand
CTTCTCTTGTGTGCACGCTGAAATACCGGCGCGCCTTAAAAAGGAGACAGCATGAAGAAGTTCTTTTTTCGAAATGCTCGTACATTATTTTTCGCGATTTCATTGCTCACTCTAGGCTCACAGGCCTTGGCAGCTACCACGTATCACTGCCCGAACCCCGATCAAATTCGCTGTGTACCCTCGGTATCGTTTTTGGGTGGTTGGCAGCACAACGGCGGTCAGATGACCGGCAATACCTTCGCGCCCAACAATCAGTGCGCGAATGTTATTACTCTCTCGCCAGGTCAACAGCGTTTGTTGTGTTGTTATGAAAAATGCGGCGTATTTTTTCGCGACGTACGCTCAAGACAATGCGTGAAAACAGACGAGTCGACATTCCAGTGCCGTTAGGCAACCAACTTGCTGCCGTAATTCAGGTAGTTGCGGCAGCGAATGACACTCCCAACAGTGAAGCCAAAGCGAAGAATTGAATTTCACACTCGCTCACTTTGCAAGTGCTGCGGCGAGAGCTGCGGGATTCTTGCTCACCGAATCATGTTGGGCTTCAATTTCTATAAACTGCCCCTGAAGATTCTTGGGAATTTTCTCGAACCGCTCGCGTGCGACGGATAGTGGAATCAACTCATCTTGAATCCCGGCTACCACATCGACCTTGTACGAGCCCTTGAGGTTCGCCAGAATCTCATCCATTGTGATCAGAGATACTCCCAATGTCTGACTCTCTGTGCGCGAGAGCAAATCAACACCACTAGCCATCTCAGTCGGAGAAAAAGCCAGGGGTAATGCACTTTGCGTCAAGAGTCTTTTGTATTGCAGATAGACCGGCGGCGCGAAAACTCGGAGCCAGTTGAGCCATTGTTTGAAGCTCTCGCCACTTAGTTTCGTCGCATTCCGAACGGGCGCTAGCCACATATCGGAGACAAAATCCGGAACACCCATGAGTCGCCAATGGGTTTGCGCCAATCCCGTGATTGTTCTTACCGCATTCGCCTGAGTCTCTATTTCAAGGTGATCACTGTAAGGCGCAATCAGGACGATCCGCTTAAGACGTTGAGAAATCAGTGGCGACCTCGCCGCCACATAGGCAGCAATCGCCGAACCATAAGAATGCCCCAACAATATCAGGCGCCGGCCGATCTTTTGCCCTGGCGACTGCGTGTTTAATTCGATCTGGAATTTCGCCAAAACAGCCTCGGTCGCCTCTTGCTGCCACTCAAGCTCAGTGATGGGTCGACGCTGAACCGAGATTTCAGCAGTTTGTGCCAAGAGATTGAGCTGAATCAAACCTGCGTTTCTAAATGTCGGTGAAACGCGCTCGAGTTCAGTGATAGTTTGATCCCAAGATCCATACTCTTTGCCGAGCCCGTTAAGCAGGACAAGTATGGGCGCATCTGCATCGCGCGGCATTCTAAAAGCCGCCCGCAATTCCACACGAGGCCTGCCGGCAATGGTTCGAGAGCGATAGCTGAGGGTGACTTTATTAGCTAAACGAGTGTTAAGAATGTCGACACAACGACTAGACTCCACAACCTCAGCAACCACCTGAGGAGCAAACAGCAGGGACATGAGAATGATCGTCAATATTTGCGGCATTGTCTCATAAACCTATCCAAAGAGCGTGCCGTACAAACCGAGCCACTTGTCTTGTCACCCAAGTGATGAGAGCATTTTAGCGTGAAAAAAGCACTTTCCCTCACTTCCATTTTCGTTGCCCTAGGCTGCGCACATAAAGGTATTCACCAAATGCCTCGCCATTCTTTTGAAATACCCTCACCGGGTTGGTCTGTCATACAGCACGAGCGTGATCACCAGAAACGCATCGACAACTCGCTGTATTTACCCAACCGCCGCGTGCAAGCTCACGAGTTTTCCGGCAAAGCTCTCGCGGATTTTGTTAGTGCCATGTATGCCATGATGCAAAAGACCTCCGGGATTGGCATCGCTGCCAATCAGGTTGGTAAGAACATCCAGATCTTCATGCTCGAAGCGAAACCTAATAATCCCCGCTACCAGGTTCTGGGTCCGGTTCCGTTCGCCGTGTTCATCAATCCGCGGATTGTGAAGGTCTCTCCTGAACGAAAGAACTTTTGGCACGCCTGCTTGAGTGCCGTTGGCGAGAAGCGAGGCAACGTCGCCACCTATGAGTGGATCGAGATCGAAGCGACAGACCCCCAGGGAAATCAAATTCACACCCGCCTCGATGGCCTGGCCGCAGTTATTTTTCAGCACGAGTTCCGCCATATGCTCGGCGGAACCTATCTCGATCGCGCCACTACTTTTTTAACGAAGGAAGAATTCGACCGCGGGCTTGAACGCAGTGAAATCCCCTTCTTTGAGCCGACCGATGATCAGCTCCCTCTTCTCATCGGCGATTATCATATCGGCGACTCACTTGAAGAACACTACACTCGGCAACAGTCGCTTTAAGCCGCCGCTAAGGATCTTGCCGGTAACATGGCCTGAGTTTACGTAAAAAAAAGGGAGAGACAGTTTCCCGTCTCCCCCAATTCGGTGTTTGGCACCATTTCGTTTGTTTATTTAGTACAGTCTACTGACTACTCAGTCTTGAGGCCCTTAAGGGCGTCGCCGAAGAGATCACCCATGGTGGTCTTCGAAGTCGAAGTCGCCTTCTTAACGTAGTCTTCCACGTCAGCTTTCGATTCCCGCAGTTTCACCAGTTTCGATGACAAGCCGATCTTACGAGCGTCTTTATCGATCGAGATGATTTCCGCTTTGAGAACATCGCCTGCTTTCGTGAACTCTTCCGGCTTAGTGATACGCTCGGTGGTGAGTTCAGAAACGTGGATCAGACCTTCGATATCAGCTTCGAGTTCAACGAACACGCCGAAATCAGCCAGCTTCATGACTTTTACGTCATGTTGAGTGCCAATTTTGTACTTGTCGTCGATACGTGCCCACGGATCCGCTTCGAGCTGTTTGATACCGAGCGAGAAACGCTCGTTTTCGATATCAACACCCAAGACAACGGCGCGAACCTTCTGACCCTTCGCAAAGAGTTCCGAAGGATGATTCACGCGCTTCGTCCACGAGAAGTCGGAGATGTGAACCAAACCGTCGATGCCCTCTTCGATACCAACAAAGATACCGAAATCGGTGATCGATTTGACTTCGCCTTCGATGATCGTGCCCGGAGGATAGTTTTCCTTGAGTTCAACCCACGGATTAGGAAGAAGCTGCTTCATACCAAGCGAAATACGGCGGTTGGCGCTGTCGACTTCAAGTACAACAACATCAACTTCGTCGCCGACATTCACGACTTGCGACGGGTGCTTCACGCGCTTCGTCCAAGACATTTCGCTGACATGAATGAGGCCTTCAATGCCTTCAGCCAATTCCACGAATCCGCCGTAATCAGCAAGCGACACGACTTTGCCATGAAGCTTGGTTCCCGGAGGATACTTGTCTTTCGCTGCTTCCCACGGATCGGTCTGCAACTGTTTAAGTCCAAGCGATACGCGCTCACGCTCAGTGTCGTACTTCAACACCTGAACTTTGATTTCGTCGCCGATATTGAGGATTTCCGAAGGATGCTTCACGCGACCCCACGACATATCCGTAATATGGAGAAGACCGT
>SXRI01000094.1 GCA_005793615.1 Bdellovibrionales bacterium | reverse complement strand
TGGCGCTAATCATCACCGTCGGCAGAAACCGATAGCTCAAAATCTTCGACAGTAACTGCACACCCGACATCTCGGGCATGTTTATATCGAGAGTCATGACGTCTGGTTGGGTTTTTGCGATCATCTCTTCGACCTGCGACGGCAATTCGGCCTCGCCCACAACCTCAAGGTCCGGGGACTGCTCGATGATATTCCTAAGCAGTTTTCGAATGGTCTTCGAATCATCAACAATCAAGACCTTGGCTTTTTTCTTCTGCTTCACGGCATTGACTGTCTTGGATGTTTCACGAAACGATGATGCCGCCGGGGCAATACGTAACCGCCCTGAATCAGCGAAGAAAAACACATCGAGACGAGCCTTCTCATCCACGCCGGCGATCGCCTGCGGAATCAAACCATGCTTTACGCAAAGGGCTTTGATCGCCTTTTCTTCGTTTTGACCGACGATGAATTTGATTTGCAGATTCATGACGTCGCTTCCGGCAAAATCCTTTAACAGCCGATCGTGCCAGGTAGCAAAACAAGATTCGAGCGTCGGCTTTTCAAGAAAGCTGCCACCACCTGTTTTGGTGCTCGGATCAAAAACCGTGACCAATGGATCGCCGCGATACTCCCCTTGAAGGATTTCGCCTTGGGTAAGCGCGCGGAAATCGTGCGCACCCGAGAGCATGACAACTGCAACTTGCTTTGAATTGCTCATCGTCCACCTCCCTGCTTCGGTGTCTCTAAATCGGCGAGATAGCGATTTGATTCATACACAAAACTGGTCAACGGCAAGATCATATTTACTTTGGTTAACAGAATCGCGGGATTTTCTGCGCCGCGATCTTCGAGAATCAAGTGATTCGTAGAAAGTGCTCTGATGCCATCAATCATCGGACGGTTGAGTGGACCAACGGCCAAAGTTGATTTCGTAAGCCCCCCGCCCTCGTTACGCAGAAGATCGAGGCCCTCATGGAGGTCCATGAAATAGACTGTCCCTGGCGCCAACTCCTTTAACGATCCCGGTGAGTAGGATTTACCACCGGTGTTCTTAGGACCCTCACGCTCGACCCATGCATCGAGTACGTCACCCGCCCCTTCAAGCAGAACCAAGGTGCCGGGCTGTGCGCCCTGAAATCCTTTCAGAAGAACTGCCATGACATCGCGTGAAGCAAAGTTGGCGATGATCACCCGCAACTTACCATTGGGATTTAGTATCAATGGCGGCCTACGGAAACTTGCATCGAGTTCGAGCGCCCGTGAGCGCATCACACCACTGTGGTTCTTGCGCCAAGACTCATCTGCAACACGCAGTTTAAACAGAAGCTCCTCTTCAACCTTGTCGAGATTTGCCGTGCTCGGCTTCTCGATATAGTCGCTGGCTCCCAGCTCCAAACAGCGGTACGCCAGCCCTGCGTCATCACGTGGAACCGAGGAGACAACCACAACGGGCGCCTTTAAATCACTATGGTACTTTTCTAGGAATTCAACCCCATTCATTCGCGGCATATGAATGTCAAGGGTGATGATATCGGGCTTAAGGGCTTTGATCTTCTCGGCGGCGTCAATACCGTCATTGGCAGTACCCACAAGCTCGAAACCACTGGCTGCCGTGAGAATACGTTTTAGAAGCAGCAGAACCGTTGGCGAGTCATCCACGCATAGTACGCGGATCTTGCGATCGTCAGACTTAATGGCACCCCCAAGTGCCGACCCGGGAACAACCTGAGGAGCCTCGATACCGGAATCGTTAAATGCCTCGGACTGAGGGTCCGTCGCCGAGGGTGCTTTCGCTCCCTTTGCCACACGGAGCGGAACAACTTTACCGCTGCTCGCTGGTTTAATCTCATAAACGCTAGGCCCAACCCATTCGATCGGCATTCCTAAACCATTCAAACTCTCTGAGAGTCCAACAAACATTTGCCCGTAAGGGTGGAGCAGTTTGAAAAGTTCAGAAGTGATTTTCTTGATTTGGCTTTGCCCAAAATAAATAAATACATTTCGCACGAAGATAATGTCGAACTTCTCCGGCGTGACTCCGAACGGCATCTTATCGAGATCTTGGAGATTGAGGGTTTTAAACGCCACCCCTTCGCGAAGGTTTTTTCTGGCGCGCACGAAATTCACGATATTGCCGGTGCCCCGCACCCAGTTCCCTTGCAAATACACACTGGGAACACTACGCAGCTCGTCCCAACCGTAGACGCCGTTTTTCGCGATCGCGACGGATTCTTCGCAGACGTCGGTGCCCAGAATCTCGAACTCCATATCGGGCGCAACCGCCTTAAGATGCGCATTGAGAAACATGACCAGACTATAAACTTCCTGGCCGCGCGAACATGCCGCCGACCAAATACGAATCTTACTCTGCCCGTGCTCTCGCTTCATGCGGATCAACTTCGGAAGCGTGATTTTCAATAAAAACTCAAAATGCTGAAACTCGCGAAAGAAATAGGTGTGGTGAGTCGTCAATAGCGATACCAAGATGCCAACCTCGACATTTTCGTTGGCGTTGTAGTAGCGAGCATAATCAAGAGGATCAGTGATCTTCAACTCACGCAGGCGCTTCGCCAGGCGCGACTGCACCAGCGAAGACTGCTTCACTCCTAGCTGAATACCGGTCAACTCCGAAACCACTCGGGACACTTCGGCCACCAGCTCAAATTCAGTTGTCGTTTCTGCGATCTTTCTTGCACCCATTCTAATTCCTTAAACTGCCAGCGCCCGTGGCGCAGCCGATCCCTTGACGCCACCACCAGAATAGCTTTCCATCAACTCATTGAGATCCAGAATCAAAGCTGGCTTTCCGTCACCTAGGATCGCCGAGCCGGCAAGACCTTTTTGTACACGAATTTCGGCACCCAGCTTCTTAATCACGATCTGCTGTTGGCGAAGGATGTCATCGACGAGAATCGCAAATGGTTGCCGGCGACTGTTGGCAATGATCGCAATACACTGCCACGCCTCGCGATGCTTTTGCGATGTCGAAGATCGCAAGATCGAAGACAAACGCACGAGCGGAATCGTCGTATCACGAATATTCAGAACTTCACCCTTGCCACTGACGACATTCACGTCTTCGCGTTTGGGCTGCACCGTCTCCTGAACATTGGCGATCGGTACAACATAGCGCTCATCGCCCGACCTCACCACCATGCCGTCAATAATGGCAAGAGTGAGTGGCAGCAAAATACGGAAGCATGATCCCTGACCAGATTCACTGTCGAGCTGCACCTGTCCACCCAGTAGTTCAACGTTGGTTTTCACGACATCGAGCCCGACACCACGGCCAGAAATTTCCGAAACCTGATCCTTGGTTGAGAAGCCGGGTTCGAAGATGAGCTGGATGGCGTCGTAATCCGAAAGTTCGGTACCCTCTGGTACCACGCCTTTTTGTATGGCCTTCTTCAGGATTTTTCGCGGATTTAGACCACGTCCATCATCAGTGACTTCGATCACAAGATTGTTTCCATGATGAAAGGCACGAATCAGAACATGACCCTCTTTCGATTTACCGACTTGAAGCCTTTCGGCCGGGCCTTCTAAACCGTGGTCAATGGCATTACGTATGATGTGCACCAAAGGATCGGAAACCTGCTCTAGGACCGTTTTATCGACCTCGGTTGATTCACCTTCGAGATGGAGTTCAACATCTTTGTCGAGCGTTTTAGAGGTATCACGCACGATACGCTGCAACTTCGCAAAGGTCTGCTTCAGCGGAATCATTCTTAGCGACATGGAAATATCTTGGATCTCTTTGGAGATTTTTGACAATTGTTGAACCGTCTTCTGAAGGAGCGGCGATGAAATCTCGACACGGTGTTGATTCAGAACGGTTTGCAAAATCACCAACTCACCAATGAAGTCGCTGAGTTTTTCCAGACGATTGACAGAAACGCGGATCGTTTCTTCAACCTGACTCTGCCCGCCGGCGGGAGGTTTCCTGCCGGCTCCACCGCCACCGTCTCCGGCAGACGGCACTTGCACATCCGCTGTTGTTACGGGTACAGGTGAAGCGGCAGCAGAACCCTGCAGCACGACTTCAACTTCGGGAACTGGCCCAGATACCGATTCAGATACGGATTCAGATACTGACTCAGCGACAGATTCTTCTGCCTGCATCGGTTCAGCCATTGAAGCAACGGACTCAGGCGTCTGCACGGTAACTTCGACTTCGGGAGCTAACTCGAAGTGAGCAGCCGCGGATACCACGCTTGCCGAGGCGATACTACCGCCTTCGAGCTTAGTCGTGATCTTTGCAATCAACTCGCGGGAATCGAACTTCGCCTCCATGTCCATGGAAAGCGCGTCGACCATCATTTTCAAATGATCGTTACACTCCAAAAGCAAGTTTACGGTTTCATCATCAACCGAAAGCTTGCCCTCTTTGAGCTTTAAAAGAAGATTCTCGAGATGGTGGGTGAACTCCGCGACCTCTCCGAAACCGACCGCGCGCGAGGTCCCCTTCATGTTGTGGGCTAAACGAAAAATATTTTCAAGAACGTCACCGCTTCCGCGGGTATTTTCTAGATCCAGAAAACATTGTTCGGCCGCTTCC
>SXRI01000093.1 GCA_005793615.1 Bdellovibrionales bacterium | reverse complement strand
CCGGCGAAATACTCCTCGTCGATCAAGATCACCTCTGGCCGCTAGAAAGCTGACACGAGGCCCCCTTCGCGGAGGGAATGTCAGGAGTCAAGATTGCACCAGCCGCCATTGGCCAAGGTAGAGTTTTGACTCCTCTCTTTAGAACTCTTTAGAAGAAGACTGGGCCGCTCAAGTCTGTTAGGTTTCCTTCAGGATGAAGGAGCAAGGGTTGAAAAAGCGTCTGGTGTTTATCGAGTCATCAGATATCGGCGTGAAGTACTCGGGGCAAGCGGCCCGGGCACTTGGCTTTGAACCGCTCTTTCTTTGCGATCTTCGCCATTACCAGGCCGACCCCCGCGCACAATTGAGCGAATTCGAAGTGATCGATTGCCCGACTGCGAACATTGACGATCTCGGTCGGCGACTGCAAAGCTATACCGACATCGCGGCGATCACCTCATTTGCCGATATTCGTATGCGTATTGCTTACGAAACTGCCAGGCGCCTGGGCGTTCAGAGCATTGACCCCACGGTCTGCGCGCTGAAGGATAAATCCACGGTTCAAGGTTTGGTTCCTGAGTTCAGCCCCTCAACTATCGCCTTTACACTTGATAAGGTGCCGTCTGCAGAAATCTCAGCGCTCTTTCAGCGAGCCGGTTCATTGATTATTAAGCCTGTCGATTCAGCTGGCGCACTTGGCCTTATGGCAATCAGCTCACAGAATGAGCTTACACAGCTTCGCGAGCAACCGACCCTGAAGGAACTCCCGAGTGAGCTGCTCCGCGGCCGATGGATCGCGCAGAGTTTTGTCAGCGGCGAGTTGATTAGTGTCGAAGGCTTTGTCAGTGGTGGCCGCGCCCGGATTCTTGGGGTTTCGCGACGAAAAAAAGTTGGCGCCACCGAATCAGGATCGACCTTTCCCGCCGATCACACGCTCTCGGCAGGCGAACGCGAGCGGGCGATTGCCGGTGTCTTGGCCCTGATCGAACGATCGCGATATTTACGCGGTTACTTTCATATCGAGTTCATCGTCGATGGCCGCGATTGCACCCTGATCGATGCCAATATTGGCCGCATCGGCGGCGGCGCCGTGGCGGAACAAATTGCCTTGGCCTATGGTCACGATCCGGTCGATGTTTTTAAACATGTATTGTTGACTTCGCTTTTTCCGGAAAGACTGAACGAATGTGGCGGTCTCTACGCACGGCCGGTTAAGGAACTCGAAGAGACCTTCGCGATTCTTTACGGCCTCGAAAAAGGCGGCAGCCTGCACAGAGTGCGTCTGCCCCAACCTCTCACCACTTTCCACACGCAGGTTCTCGGTGAGGGCGCCAAAGTTTCCCCGATGGGGCGCGATGACTGGTCGTGGATCGGAATCATTTGCGGGCGGACAGCTGATTCAGTGCGCGTCGCCAGCGAAATCGAGATCATCACCGACGAAGGTGCGTTTAAGCCTTATTACTAGATCGAGTCAGACCTGGTTTCGGGAACGTTGTTGAGATCAGGCTAATTAGGCAACTGCTACCGTAATCGGCGCTCGCCGTCCAAGGAAGCAATGAGTGAAAGTTACGCGACCTGAAGATTGTTTCGAGATTGAGCACGACTTCGAAGAACCCGTCGCCCAAGCACGATTTGCTTCTTCTTTTGAATGAGAATCTCTTCGCCCAATGCGTAACCGATCGAACTGAGAGTCAGACCGCTTGCCGCCGCAACAAGAACTCCACCACGGCCCGCCTCCTCTTGGAGACGCTTAGCATGATTAACGGTTTTTCCTGTGGTTCTTACGGATACAGAGTCCGCGATAATGTGCCCAACGCCCACGTTAACACCAATTGATACGGAAAGCGGCGCAAATCCCGCGTGCCCACAAATCTCCGCCCCTTTGCCAAAGACAAAGTTATCGATCGCCAGAAGCGTGTGTTCCGCACCAATCGGAATGGACATGCCAGTTGGCAAGAAGTCCTGTGTCACGATGAAGTAAACTTCGTCACCCGCGACGTGCTCAGAAGCTGCGAACTGAGATGCCGCCTTGATCAACGACGGAATATAAATACTGGAGACGAAATTTGTAAAGTGCTCGCCCAGATCATCGGCAAGTCTGCTATAGTCATTGATGTCCACAAAAAGGGAGCCTATCTCTTCTTCCCAAGAGCCATCCCCTCTCTTTGAGCGGAGTTTCTGAAGCGCTGCGCCCTGCAAGTAACCGATGTTTACAAGTTTGTTCTCGAGCGGGAGCAATGATGGATAAATTCGCTTTACGATCTCAAAGGCTTCATAAGCGTCAAATTTCGAATGAAACCTTTCTGAAGAAATATTAATAACCGCGTGGTTTCCAATCGGAACATTGATAAACCAACGCTCTGTGTTTACTCCCATCTGCATGGTGGGAGCTTCCTGTTTGATCGCGTCCCGCATAAAGCAACCCGCACCCTCGACGAACTGGATTACCGCGTCCCGTGAGGTATCCTTGGCGTATCCATTCTCCGCGACTCGGTAAAAGGACTTCGATGGCAACTCGCTCAAGCCAAGGCAAAAACCATCAACATATGCTGAGACCCTACTGAACTGAACTACCTTTGTCGTCACTAGTACTTTGACAGATAAATTTCTAGCCGGTCTCACCGAGACTTCTTCGCCGGTTGGTATCTAAATTTTTTCCGCGCTTTCTTTTTGGTGAAGGTCCAGTTGATGGTGATCTTCTCCTTATTGGCTCGTTTGTT
>SXRI01000092.1 GCA_005793615.1 Bdellovibrionales bacterium | reverse complement strand
GTCATTGCCATCGGTGCCAGCACAGGCGGGACCGAGGCCATTAAGCAGCTTCTCATGGGTTTACCGAAAGAGATTCCGCCGATCGTCGTTGTTCAGCATATTCCGCCTTTGTTTTCGACCGCGTTTTCGAAGCGATTGAATGAGGTTTGCCCATTTGAGGTACGTGAGGCTGAAGACGGTGATGAAGTTCGCCCAGGAAGGGTATTGATCGCGCCCGGTGGGCGACATATGGAGCTTGTTAGAAAGAACAATAAGCTTTACGCACATGTCAGTGACGGCGAGCCAGTGAATCGCTTCAAACCATCTGTTGATGTCCTGTTCCGCTCAGTTGCCAGGGTTCTCGGTTCAAAGGCAACTGGAGTGATTTTAACCGGCATGGGACATGATGGAGCTGCGGGGCTTTTGGCAATGCGGAAAAATGGTGCCTTTACGATAGCGCAGGACGAAGAGTCTAGTGTCGTCTATGGTATGCCTAGGGCTGCCGCTGAGATGGGCGCGGCAACTATAGTAGAGCCACTTGAGAACATTGCCAGCGCGCTGGTGACAAATCGAAAAGCCGCATGATGGTTTTCAAAAAGCAAAAGGTCACTACTGAAAACAGCAGTGACCGATCAATAAGTTCGGAAGCGACAGGCTCGGAAGCGACCCGTTCAATCAAGATGGGGTCGTCCAAAATGGATCGTCAGAAATCTACCAGCTCGACTTAGTAACGCCGGGAATCTGACCAAAGCTTGCCAGACGGCGGAACTCGTTACGGCAAAGTCCGAATTTACGCAGGAAACCACGCGCACGACCAGTGTTTTTGCAGCGATTGCGCATACGCGCTGGAGCGCTGTTCTTCGGAAGCTTATTGAGCTTTGTGCGTGCTTCCTGACGTTCTTCATCGGAAAGCTTCATGTTCACAGACTTCTCGCGAAGTTCGTTGCGCTTCGAATTGAACTTTGCAGCCAAGGCTGCTCTCTTCAGGTCTTTTACTCTCATTGCCAAACGAGCCATGTTTCTCCTTACAGAAAACTAAAACTATTCTCAAAAAATTCGTTCTCAAAATCCGTTCAAATTCTTAGGGCCTATCGCGCCAGCAGTTCGATCTTAGGTGCCAATCCATCAACTGTTTTAAGGAGCTCCTTTTAGAGCTCTTTGAGCGAATGACTAAAGAGGCAAAACTCCTTCTTCATTTGCCAGTTGCATGGACAGCGGAGCGAAACTCTCAGGAGCTCCGGGAACCACGACAGCGTAATCTGCCGAAGTGAGCTGAGCCAAAAAGGCGCCGCCTTCAAGACCCCGAAAGATCCCTAAAAATTCCCCGCGATGTTGGCTGATTTTCGTCTCGGCGTCAAATGTAATTATTTGATCTTCCCAGCCTTCTGGGCTGGCGAGCTGAATCAAGCCCTCAGCCATTGCTATGGCCTCAGCCCGCGGGTAGGGGGCTGAAAAAATTCGTGGGCGCCGATTCGCACAATCAAAGAGGACCACAGGATTCTCAATCTCGTCCCCCTGGATCGTGAGGAGCTCAGGAACAAAAAGAAGCTGGGAGCGGGAAAGAGCGGTCATACAGCGTACGTTTTCGATGCTGACCCCGTATTTGGCAGCCTCTTGGTTGAAACCCATGATTGAGCGACCGTTCATGTCATAAAAGGCAATTCCTGCCCGTTGCAGCGGTTGGATTCGATGTCCGAAGGCTTTGGCCGAGACCGGATGATAGGCCACAGCGACCATGCCCCAAAGTGCCGCTACTTCGACAGCGGCGGCGCCAATTTCGAAATTAGTGTCAATTTGTCCGTGTGAGTTGATAATCCAAGCATTTTCGCGCCGCGCCGCAGAATAGCCGGTATCCACCAAAAGCGCCCGACCATCTGGCAAATGGCGAACAAAAGGAAACTCAGGTGAGCTCCAGCTCTCAGGTAGCGGCAAACGGCGGTTACCCCAGATCAATACCTGGTGTGACTCTGTGCCTTGAACGCTAAGAGCTGAGCCGTCCGGCGCAAAATCAATATCGCAGACCGAGCCGATCTCAATTGGAAAGGGAAAATCAAATATCTCCACACTTAAAGTTGTCCTTCAAGTTGAGGCGACTTGTCCACTACCAAGATGAGTCTAGTGTTCGATACTCGGGTTCACGGTTGCCGAAACGGTCGCTGGCGTTGGCGGAGCGGGTATTTCATTCAATCGGCCCCAGCGGCCTGTGGTGAGATCAAGTGCCGGAAGATCAAGGCCGAGAGCGATCCGCAAGACTTCGGCGACATCATCGACAAAGTGGAACTCAAGTTTTGATTTTACTTCTTCGGGAATATCTCGGAGATCACGTTGGTTTTTTCGAGACATGATAATGCGTTCGACGCCGGCTCGATGGGCGGCAATCACTTTTTCTTTAATCCCACCCACCGGGGTGACTGCGCCGCGAAGGGTGATCTCACCAGTCATGGCGAGTTTTGGGTTGACCGTGCGACCCGTAAAAAGTGAGGCGATCGCCGTCAGGATGGCGACTCCCGCTGATGGACCATCCTTGGGAATTGCGCCGGCAGGAACGTGAATGTGCAGGTCGCGGCGGTCGAAATCAAGAGTCGCCGAAACTTGCGGAAGGCGTGAACGTATCAAAGTGAGGGCGATCTGTGCCGACTCTTTCATCACTTCGCCAAGTTGTCCGGTGAGCGTCAACGCGCCTCGGCCCGGCATCAGGGCCGCTTCTATGAAAAGGATCTCACCACCGACCGGTGTCCATGCAAGACCAGTTGCAACTCCAGGTGGAGTTACCGTCGCGGTCACTTCATGTTCAAAGCGAGCGGGACCGAGGGCTTCTTCAATTTCCGCAAGATCGAGTGAAACATGACTTGCGCCTTCAACAATTTTTGTAGTCGAGGCGCGTAGCACGTCGGCAAGCTTACGCTGCAGATCGCGGACACCGGCCTCGCGCGTGTAGTGCGAGATCAAGTGCATGAGGCCATTTTCAGTGACGGTTACTTGTTCTGGTTTGAGGCCATGGTCTTCGAGTTGTTTCGGCAGCAAATGATCCTTGGCGATGTGCAGTTTTTCGGTGCTGGTGTAGCCGCTCAGTTCGATGACTTCCATGCGGTCAAGTAGCGGCCCGGGAATCGTTTCAATTGAGTTGGCTGTAGCGATAAACAAGACTCGCGACAGATCAAATGGAACATCCATGTAGTGGTCCGTGAAGGTGGCGTTTTGCTCGGGATCAAGCACCTCGAGGAGCGCTGCCGCCGGATCTCCCTGATAGCCGCGTCCTAGTTTATCGATTTCGTCGAGAAGAAACACTGGATTACGGCTACCTGCGCGTTTTATTCCTT
>SXRI01000091.1 GCA_005793615.1 Bdellovibrionales bacterium | reverse complement strand
TCGGTTTCGGTTTTTTTCCGGGCAATGTCGTTGTGCTCATTTCTCTTGCATGCTAGTCTAATTTAGACTAGATCAGCGGGCAACTCATTTTTTAGGAGATTTCCATGTTGAAGATCGCGCCGACCTTGATTGTCGAGAAAATTGAACCGTCGCTCACGTACTTTGTTGAGCGACTCGGATTTGAGAAAGTGGCCGAAGTGCCCGGTGACGGCGGGCTGGATTTTGCACTTCTTATGAGCGGTGGCCATGAGGTTCACTTGCAAGCTCGCGCCAGTGCGGCCAAGGATATTCCTTACTTCGCTAAGGCGGGGATGCCGCCGTCTTGTTTTCTCTATTTTGATGTCGCCGATGTGGCAAAGTACTGGGAGCTTCTCAAAGGCGATGATGTGGTGTTCCCGCTCGAAAAGACCTTTTATGGGGCGACACACTTCTTTATTCGTGAGCCGGGTGGGCATATCTTAGGGATCAGTCAGAACGGCACTCACGAAGTCTAACTCAGGGCTCAAGTTGGTCGGTGTGGTTCAGACGCTATTAGCTTTTGTAAATAGATGTAGCACCTTACTTCGATTACAACTATTCTCAGCTGGAACCCAGATTACTCATTCCATTTGCGAGTAGCCATGGATCCTATTAGCCAAGCCGCTCTCGGCACCACTGCAACGCAATCCGTTCTGCGTTCACCAAAGAACCTCCTGGTTGCGTCGATTCTTGGCTCTCTAGGGGGTATGGCTCCTGATCTTGATGTCCTGATTACTTCCAACCAAGATCCCTTGCTCTTTCTCGAGTATCATCGACAGTTCACACACTCGCTGTTCTTTATTCCTTTAGGCGGCCTGATCGTTGCGCTCGCGCTCTACCTTTGGTCACGACGGCACATGAGCTTTCGGGAGTCGTATTTTTTCGTGACCCTAGGCTACGCGACACACGGACTTCTCGATGCCTGCACGACCTACGGCACACAATTGTTTTGGCCCTTTTCTTACGAGCGAATCGCTTGGAACAATGTCTCCGTCGTTGATCCTGCTTTTACGGTGCCGCTCCTCATTTTGTGCTCTCTGGCAGTGATACGTAAGCAACCTTGGTTCGGTCGCGTGGCTGCCCTCTGGGCACTGAGCTATTTGATCATTGGTTTGGTGCAAAGGTTTCGCGCCGAAGAGTTTGCGCGAGAAGAGCTCGGTAAGCAAGGTATTCACTTTGATCACGTCTCCGCCAAGCCATCTTTTGCTAACCTTTTGGTCTGGAAAATCGTCTCACAAACAAAAGATGAGTTCCGGGTTGATGCCGTTCGCGCCGGCTTCAATCTTAAGTTTTTTCCAGGCGAGAAAATTTACCGTCTGAATCTCGAAAAAGACTTTCCGACTTTGCCGAGTAACAGCCTTCAGGCTCGCGATATCGAGAGGTTTCGCTGGTTTTCCGACGATCATCTCGCAGTTTCGAAAACAGATCCCCACTTGATCATTGATGTGCGCTATTCCATGGTCGCCAACGAAATATCTGGCCTGTGGGGGATTCGTATTGATCCGAACAATCCTGAAAAGCATGTGTCCTTCGAGGCTTTTCGCGACACCTCGGACAAGAAACGAAGGCTTTTTATGAAACTGCTTCTTGAGTGATCAATGGCAGTGCGCCGCGCCAGGGTGATCATTGTCGAATTTGACCGTGGTCATTGTTAGGCCTAGGATTTCCTGAATGTAAGCGTGCAAAGGCTTGAATCAAAAGGGCTTAGGGTATGTGGCAGGCCTTATCGCGAATTTTCTTTTGTCTTCTCGTTTTTCAGAGTTTTCATTCTATAGCACTCGAAGGTTTGTCGCATGAGTTTTCAATGGCGGCATGGCTAGCGGGTACGTCACGTGGTCTTGTTGAATCTCCTGCAAATCCCCATAATCGAGTTTTGCTGATTCCACAGCGGGATTTAAGAGCGGAACTACGGCCTGATCTTAAGCTGAGCTATCGCGCAGATTCCCTGGTCTTGCGCCCTCGCTGGTTGGCTAGCGATTCCCGTGTCGATGAAAGGCCGAGCTCCGAGGCGACGTCGAAACTCGAGTGGAGTGATGCCTATCTTTCAATAACCGCGAGCGACCACCTGACGTTGACTTATGGGCTGCAGAATTTTCAGTGGGGCCCTACGGAAGTCGGTAGTCCGAGCAATCGGATTTTTCGCGAGACCGTACAAATGCGTGACGTACTTTACGTGGTAAAGGGGCGCCACCTGCTCAGGCTGAATTTTTCGCCGAATGGTGGTTGGACCGAAGTATTCATGGCCGAGCTTTCTGATAATGGCGACCAGGAGCCTATTGCCAATGCTGCCTTTGAGCGTAAGGCTTTGTTGAAGTCTGAGCTCGCAGATGCCGGCGGTGCCAACTATGCCGGCGTGGTTTTGGGCGTGCGCGAGAGAAGCGGTGGCTGGTTAGGCGAGTATTTCAACTACGAGGTCGTAGATGGCCTTTCCTTCTACGCGGATGCCAGTCACGAACGTGGTTCGCGCGCTTGGTACCCGCAATGGAATGCGCAACAAATGGCGACCGTGCTCACGTGCGAAATTCGGACCAAGGCGCCCGACCAAATCGGTTCCATTCCGCCCGGTCATTTCGGTTCGATGGCGCCCGGGTAAATCGGATCAATCCGCCCGGCCCGCAGCCTAATTGTTAGG
>SXRI01000090.1 GCA_005793615.1 Bdellovibrionales bacterium | reverse complement strand
CGTAACTACATTGGCCCGATTCACGCCAACCTCGGAACTGATGCTCCTCGTGCGGACTGGTCTTGCTGGTCACGCGGTGTTTCCGCTTCGGCTTGTGCCGACATGTATTTCCGCGACATCGTGAACACTGGCCGAGGCATCGTGCTCGCTCATGACATCGTGACGCTCGGAAAAGCGCCTGGTAAAGGCAATACCCTTGAGATGCTCAAGATTCTTCTCGCGAAGCTGGACCAAGCCGGCGGCATCAAAAACAAGAGCGGCGCCGGTGTATGGGAGTTCGTGACCATGCAGCAGTTGCCGGCACTCGACCAGTTTGAGGTCAATGCTGTTCATGCTGAACTCGGCGAACCGGTAGCTCCGGGCGGCCAATAATCCATAACTACTTAAAGTTATTGGCTTAAATGAATAGATAGTGATCAAGCCCTTCGCCGCACGCGAGGGGTTTTTTCTTTTTGTGGATTTAACAGGGACAAGCTTTCCCATCGCGTTTTGCATCGATCAGTGTTAAATATCCCCTCCAAATGACATTGCAAAATGAAGAATCTAATTCGATCCCAGTCGCGGACGTTGTCGCAGATATAGATGCCGCTGAGTCTCTGCCGGAACTTGTTCAGGAAACGGCGACACGTAATTTTTATGAGTATTCGTTGCCGGAGCTCGAGGAATTTTTGATTTCGCGTGGCCATAAAAAGTTTCGCGCCCAACAGGTTTTCAAATGGGTCTATGAGAAACGCGTTGAAGACTACGAGCAGATGTCGAACGTCTCCAAAGCGTTTCGTGCCGAGTTACCCACGCTTTTTCATTTTGCACTTCCTAAGATCGTAACCGAGCTTAAGTCTAAAGATGGCACCCGCAAGTGGTTGCATGAGATCGACGGCATGACGGTAGAGACCGTACTGATTCCCAATAAGGATCGTCTGACTCTTTGTGTGTCGAGCGAAGTCGGCTGCAATATGGCTTGCCGTTTTTGTTTTACCGGTAAACAAAAGCTTAAGCGTCGTTTGACGACCGGGCAGATCATCGGTCAATTTCTGCACGCGCAAGATTCTTTGGCGAAAGAGGGCTTGCGGGTCACCAATATCGTCTTCATGGGTATGGGCGAGCCCCTTGATAATGCTGAGGCCGTCTTTCGTTCGATCGAAATCTTGCATCAACCAAACGGTATCAATATGTCGCGGAAAAAGATCACCGTTTCCACCAGCGGCATTGTGCCTCTGATTCCGCTTGTCACTAAGTCAGGAACCCGCTTGGCGGTGAGCTTGAATGCTCCAAATAACGAAATCCGTGATTTCGTTATGCCGATCAATAAAAAGTGGGATGTGTGGCAACTCCTTGAGGCTTGTCGCGAACACTATCGTGAGTCCGGTGATCGCATTACGTTTGAATATGTTTTGCTCAAGGGTATTACCGATAAGCTCGACCAAGCCCGTGAGCTTTGGAACCTGGTACGCGATGTGCCGTGCAAGATAAATATTATTCCTTTTAACGAACATCCCGGCTCAGGCTTTGAGCGCCCGACTCCTGAGAGTGTTATTGCCTTTCAACAAGAGTTGATTCGGCTGGGGGCGCATGTGCTTTTGCGTCGCACCATGGGGCGCGATATATTTGCGGCCTGCGGGCAGTTAACCTCGAAGTACGAGGGGCGGCCTGACCGCCTTGATGTTCAGCCTGGCCTTTAAGAACCTGATTCCAAAACCTTGCCTTGCAGCGGTCTCTGAGTTACGCCTGGAGTTCTTAATATTCAATTTAGTGACTCATGACCGTCAGTCACGAAGTGACTTACCTTTTGACTGACGCCTCAATTCACTGCTTGTTCAGGAGAACACCATGTCTGAAATTC
Source organism: Bdellovibrionales bacterium (assembly GCA_005793615.1). Classification (GTDB taxonomy): domain Bacteria; phylum Bdellovibrionota; class Bdellovibrionia; order Bdellovibrionales; family JAMPXM01; genus SXRI01. The sequence goes on along the minus strand of SXRI01000090.1, from coordinate 2,641 downwards.
TCGTTGTTGGTAGCATTGCCTATGACACCATCAGCACACCCGCAGGTAAAGCTGAACGCACTCTCGGCGGAAGCGCCAATTACTTTAGCCTCGCGGCAAGCTTGTATTCCAAGGTGCGCGTCGTTGGTGTCGTTGGTGATGACTATGCGGAAGCGGATTATGAGATGCTCACAAAACGTGGCGTTGATACGCGTGGACTTCAGAAGCAAAAAGGTAAGACCTTTCATTGGACCGGACAGTACAAAGACGACATGAACGAGGCGATCACGCTTGCGACGGATTTGAACGTTTTTGAACACTTCAATCCGCAGATTCCCGCTGAGTATAAGAACTCTAGCTATGTGTTTCTCGCCAATATTGATCCCGTTCTGCAGCTTCGCGTCTTAGAGCAAATCGAACGCCCCAAACTCGTCGCAAGCGACACCATGAATTTCTGGATCAGTTCGAAATTGCCGGAACTCAAAAAGGTTCTGGCTAAAGTAGATGTTTTGCTGATCAACGAGGGTGAGGCCGATGCCATCACCAGCAAGAGTAACGCGATCGCCAGCGCGCAAGAGATCCTTAAGCTCGGACCAAAGGCCGTGGTCGTGAAGCGTGGCGAGTATGGTTTCGTGCTTTATACCAAAGAAGGGTATTTTATTTTGCCGGCATTCCCGATCGCCGAAGTGGTAGACCCAACGGGTGCGGGCGATACCTTTGCCGGGGCCTTCTTTGGTTATCTGGCCAAACAAAACAATGGCTTTGAGCTCGCGACTCTTAAGCAAGCCTGCGTGCAGGGTGTGCTTTTGTCGAGCTTTACGGTTCAGGCCTTCGGTGTGGAACGCCTTAGGAAGCTGACCTGGGCTGAGGTCGAGGGACGTCACGCTGAGTATCTCAAAGTGACGAATCTCTAGTAAAGACTCATGAAATATCATGGAGTTTCCGATAATTGGTTAGGAAACTCGCATGATGTCAAAAAAGAAGCGGAAGACTCCCGCTGCACAACAATTGATCGATTCGCTCCTCGACGAGAGAACCCCGACGGGCGAAATCGGTGCGTCTGAAAGAAGCGCAGCCGAAGAGTCCGCTTTGGATGCTAATGAGGAGTCGTTAAGTCTTGAATTCGCCACGACTCCTTTGCCGGCAAAGAGAAATCCAGCTGATGAGTTGACCCGTACTAGCGTCATGCCGAAACCATCACGCAACGAGCGTGAGGTCGGCGATGATCGCACCGTGCCGCTTCCGAAAAAATCCAAGTCTGATGAGCCGGTGCTGACTCTCGATGAGGGCAAAACAAATCCGAACCCGGGTTCGCTACCGACCTTTGGTTCCGTGGGGGCCACGGCGAGTTCCGTCGATCAACAAAAGACCGCGGAGCGTTCTGAGGTCGATCGCTTGGGAATTACGGAGTTAAAGACTGTTGTAAAGATGCGCGATCGTTATCAGGATCCGCGAACCAGCGCGCGACCTTCGGCCTCTGGAGGCGGTGGCGGCGGATTTAACTCGTCAGAAGCGGCGATGAAGCAATCCGAGAGTCTTCGCATCGCCCAGACGCGTATTTCCGAACTGGAAACCGAACAGGAAAGACTGCGGCGCGAGAACGAGCAACTCGCTTCGGCGGGCGAAACGCTCAGGCGACGTTCCGATGAGATGTTAACCAAGGCGGAGCAGCTAGAGCTGAATCTTAAGGAATCCGAGCGTATCCATTCTGAAGAAAAAAAGGTATTTCGCGGTCAGTTGAGCAGTAAGGACCGCGAGATCCACGATCTGCGTGGTCGCCTTGAAGAAATGGAAAATCGCCTGGAGAGCAACTTCAAGAAAATCCGTGTTCGCGAGCGCGAACTTGAACATCGTCTGGAGATCGTTCGCATGGAGTCGCAGACGCTGGTTGCGACCAAAGACAAGATGTTACTTGAGCTTAAGCGTCAGATTGACCAGATTACTCATGAAAATGATTTCGCTAAGCAAAAGTCGCAAGAGCATTTTAATCAGTATAAAGAGAAGCAAGAGACCATTCGCAGGGTCGTGCGGGCACTGCGCATTGCTCTGACGATTCTTGAGGGCGACGAAGATTCGGGTATAAAGAAGCCTGAATAAGTCGATTTGACGTTGTGCCAATGAGGGTGCATCTATAGAGTACGTGGGCAGAGCGTATGCGGAAGATTAAACTCGTCATCAGTGATTTACATCTCGGTCGGGGGCGCACCTTAGAGGGCGGCGCAACGAATTCCTTTGAGGAGTTCTATTTCGGAAAAAAGCTGGTGGAGTTTCTGCATTATTATTGCTCTGGCGAGTATCGTGATTATGAAGTCGAGCTGATCATCAACGGTGATTTTCTGAACTTCCTGCAAGTCGATTATCACGGGCATTTTTTAACGGTGATCACAGAATCAGTAAGTATGGAGAAGCTTCGCCATATTATCGCCGGTCATAAGGAAGTCTTTACGGCACTCAGGGAATTTTTGGTGACTCCAAATCGTTCGATCACCTACATAGTCGGTAATCATGATCAGTGCATGCTTTGGCCGGGGACCCGCGCGATCTTGAACGAGGAGTTGCAGACTTCGATCAAGTTCAAAAACCTGGTGTATTTTTTTGACGGCGTTCATATTGAGCATGGTCATATGCACGAAGCGGCCAATCGTATTGATCCAAAGCGATT
>SXRI01000089.1 GCA_005793615.1 Bdellovibrionales bacterium | reverse complement strand
TTGGCAGCGGTGAGGGCGTTGAACAGAGTTGACTTACCGACGTTCGGGAGACCAACGATTCCTACTTGCAATGCCATGAGCTCATTCCTCTTCTGAATTTCCTCAGATTCTTCAGTTCAAATCTTCAGGACAGTATCATGTTTTGGCGTCACTGTCGTCATTACCATCACCGATGGCGCCACGGGTGAATTTGGTAGCAGCTTTAGAGAGGCCATCGAAGATGATGGCTTCGATCGCATCTCCGGCAAGTGCTAAAAACTCGTGCAGGTGAGTCTGTTCAGTTGCTGAGAAGGACTGTAGGACATAGTTGGCGACGTCCATGCGCGGGTCGGCCGGTCGCCCCACCCCAAGTTTGAGGCGAACATAATCTTGGCTTCCTAAAATCTCATTAATGCTCTTTAGGCCGTTGTGGCCGCCTGCGCCGCGATTCTTATGGATCTTAATGGCGCCATACCCTTGATCAATATCGTCGTGAACCACGATCAGCTGTTCGATGGGAATTTTGTAGAAATCCATGAGAGCACGCACCGATTCGCCGGACTTATTCATATAGGTCTGAGGCTTGGCGAAAAGAACTTCGATATCGTCGAGCTTGAGTTTGGTTGTAAACGCCTGGCGTTCATCTTTCCAACGTGGTCCGCCAACGCTAGTGCAATAAGCATCGAGAGCCATAAACCCAATATTATGGCGGGTAAGAGCGTATTTTCCACCTGGATTACCGAGTCCAACCACCAGCCACATTGCGCTACCGCTCCTCTGGTTTGATATCTAGGGTTAAAACTAAGGGTTAAAATCTAGCGAGTGAAAAAAGCAAGGCTCCACAAAGGGAGCCTTGAATATCCAAATGTCCACTAAACTGCCAGGATTAGGCAGCCGCGAGCATTATTTCTTTTTGTCGCCAGCTGCGGGCGTTGCTGCCGCCGCTGCGCCAGCCGCCGGGGCTGCTGCTGCCGCCGCTCCAGCTTCGGGAGTTGCTGCTGCCGCCACTGGTGCTGCAACTTCTTCCTTCGGTACTGATACTGTTGCAACAGTAAGGGTCGGAAGGGAAATAATGCGAACGCCTTTGGGGGCCAGCAAGTCAGAAACGTGCATAGCATCACCCAAGCCCATTCCTGAAACATCAATCGTGAGGAACTCAGGAATTTCACTCGGCAGAACTTCAACTTCAACGTCACGAACCATATGTTCGAGAACGCCGCCTTCTGAAAGACCAACTGGTTTACCTTCGAGGCGAAGTTCGACGTTAACGCGAACCGCTTTGCTCATATCGGGAGCATAGAAATCAATGTGTACGGGACGACGTGAAACAGGATGAACCTGAATATCACGAAGAATAACCGAAACCTTGTTCAGTTTCGCATCATCGCTTTTCAGGTTGAAAATGACCGATTCAAACTTACGTCCTTGAAACTTACGGATTGCGATTTCATCAGTGAGCACGTTCACTGGCTCTGTCTTTGGGCCATAAACAACGGCCGGAATTTGACCACCTAAACGCGATTGGCGGGAAAAATGCTTACCAGATTCGCGGGGGGTTACAGTGATATCAGTTCTCTCTCTTGCCATTGTGGCCTACCTTTTCTCGCTCACTTGAGCGCTTAATCCGCTTGTCCTGTCGCCAGGACCCTCGTTTCACTTGTTTAAAAACAGCATATGACACCAATGTTCTATGCTTTGCTTAAAGCTCTATTAAGTAATTCGAATAATTTGAAACCCAACTATTCGAAGCTCAAAAAAATCCCGCAAAACGCCTAAAAGGGACTCATTCAATCAAAGAGTGAGCTTACCGAGGCGTTGCCATAGATTCTTCGGATCGCCTCCGCCACTAAAGGACCCACCGAAATCACCGAGATTTTACCGCAAGATTGCGCATTTGAACTCAGTGGAACGGTATCGGTCACCAGAACTTGTTCGATACCGCTTTCGGTAAGGCGACTGATCGCAGGACCAGAAAGTACGGCATGAGTGGCAACGGCGAAGACACGTTTTGCACCATTTCGGAGCAAGCTGTCAACAGCTTGCGTAAGAGTGCCAGCGGTATCAATCATATCGTCGACGATGATCGCGGTTTTACCTTCGACATCGCCAATAAGATGTAATGCTTTCGCTTCGTTAGGCTTGGTTCGGCGTTTGTCGATAATCGCGATGGGGCACTCGATTCGCTTCGCGAAGGCCCGTGTGCGCTCGACGCCGCCAGCATCAGGGCTGACAGCGACAAAGTCCTCGCCAGCGCCGTACTTATCGCGCCAGGCGCGGGCCATTGTAGGAATCGCAAAAAGATGGTCCACCGGTACGTTAAAGAAACCCTGGATCTGGGCGGCGTGCAGATCAACGCAAACGACCCGCGTGGCGCCTGCCGAGGTCAGCAAATCAGCCATACACTTTGACGATATTGGCGCCCGAGGTGCGACCTTGCGGTCCTGGCGGGCGTATCCAAAATAGGGAATTACGGCGGTAATTTCCTTGGCTGAAGCTCGCTTGAGCGCGTCGAGCATAAGGAAGAGTTCCATATAATTTTCGTTTACCGGAGGACAGGTGCTTTGCACGACAAAAACACTGTCACCGCGCACGGATTCGTGAATTTCGACCTGGATTTCACCGTCGGCAAAGCGGTTGAGTTCGCAGTAGCCAAGTTCGACGCCGGCTTCTTTGGCAACTCGGGAGGCGAAGGGTTTGTTTGAATTCCCAGAGAAAATCTTAAGACCTTCCATGTCAACCTTCCATGCACGCCACACGTGCTCCCAGAATTTCCGCGAATCAAATGATGAGGCTAAGGTCGTAGCGCATGACCTTTCAAAAGTCTAGAATTCTGGAGTTTTTTCCTTAGGCGTTCATCTGTGCGGCGAGCTCGCGAAACCCGCCAATGCGCGGGTTGACAGGGCGGGCAAGGCGGTAAAAAATATTAAATAATGAACGACTTTAATTTTACTGAGAAATTCATTGAGCCCAGCTCATCCTCGGCAGGCACGAGAGGCGGCTGGCAGATCATCCATGTGAAGGCGCGAATCGATGCCTTTAGCCAGGATGATCTCATTAAAGAAGTGCACAACCTTCGCGCACAGGGACATAGGAAAATCGCTCTCGACCTTAAGAACAACCGCTTTCTTAGCTTCAATGCAATTCGTTTCTGCTCGGATTTTTCGCGTGATTTGACTGCAGACTCTGGTGCTTTGGTACTTATTGGTTGCGCGGAGAAGACCAAGCGGCATTTTGAAATCTACGGATCACTTGATCACATTCGTATTATTCGAACAGAG
>SXRI01000088.1 GCA_005793615.1 Bdellovibrionales bacterium | reverse complement strand
GCTCCAAAAAGTGCGAAAATAATGTCGACATGCCCGGCGCGTTGAGCGCCCGAGCTTCAATCACAGCGGCAATAGACTCACGCGGCCATCTGCGGATTCAATTTGGCGAATTCAGTTGGAAACAATTCGTTAGTCAACACCCGTAGTCTCCGTAAGTTCTCAAGTGAACCGCCGATGCACCGGCAAGTTGATGGAGTTGGCTACCCGCCTCGAGATCATCGCGAAGATTGACCGCCGGTTTCGAGCCCGCTCGCCTGGCATGATTTATTTGGCCAACGGTTGTTTCATTACACAAAAAAGTCGACAGGACACGAAGCATCGCCGGAAAACTGCCGCCGGTATTGTCTCGTAGATCAATGACCACACCCTTAAAAGTCTCAAGACGCTTACTGAGCTTTCGCCAGGCATGACTATCAAAGTACTGACCAAGAAAACTCGGCACACTGAGAAGCGCAAGGTCGCGGCCGAGTTCAGTCACGGTCGGCGCCATCTCCTCAGTGACCTCCTCTGGCTGGATATCTAGCCAAATTTCTTCACCCGAGTATTTTCTGACGAAAAGCTTTCCACCGCGAGTTTGCGCTGCCCAGCCACCAGAAATTTGCTCGCCATTGAGACTGATCAATGAGTCTCCAGGAAGAATTCCTAAGCGATGCGCCGGACTATGCGGAAGAACTCGAAACACCACCAGTTGATCTTCGACGATGCGTGCGCGAATTCCGGTATCGAAACCCTGATTTTCCCAAATCATCTTATTTTCTTCGGGATTATAAACTGCGAGGTGCGACGTCTGCAGCATCGACAGACGGTCATTGAGTCGTCTAATATTGGCGACTTTACTCAACAAAAACGATTGCTCACTCGCCGACTTTCGGCACCACTCGATAAACTGTCTGGCCTCAGGTTGTTCGCGACGGTAGTAATGTTGATCGATAAGATCACAAACATCATGTGCCGCCTGAAGGTAATACCCTCGCACCAACCCCAAAGCGGTCGCGAGCGCGATTATGGCGACAAAAATCATGGCGGAAAACACTCTCATAGACTCTATTTCAGCTCACTGTGATGCTTTTTCCGAATCCGCTCGTACTGTTGACGTAACAAAGCCGGGATCTCCCCGGCCTTGCTTAGGACGATAATAACTTTCGGGCTAAGGACCAAGAGCTCTTATGCCGCTTTTTTCTTATTGCGAGCTTGTGACGGATCAATGTTGTATTGCTTCACTTTACGATAAAGTGTCGCGCGACCGATACCGAGCGCCTTGGCGGCCTCTGTGAGGTTGCCTTTGAATGCTGCAATCGCAGATTCAATCGCGTTCGCCTCGAGCTGGTTGATTGTCGCAACCGAGCGGCGAGGATCGCCACTGCCCGAAGATGTACCAGGGAAAGGAAGAACCTTTGCACCTTCGCCACCGTTCGAACCAGTCGCAAGGCTCGGTACTTCACCCGGCTTGCCACCACGAGCTTCCCATTGCTCAGTTGAATAAACCTGCACAGATACACCGTGCATTTGTCCAAATTGCTGTGCTTTTTGAGTCAGCACATGATCATCACTGACCACGATAAACCATGAACGTACCATATAGAGACCTCCATTCGCGTCTGGCACTTAAGAGCGAAACCGCGCCAGTCATATTTCAAGAGCACCGCTGCCTCAATTCATGGCGTTGGTGATCGCTCTGCCCCGAGCCCGTGAGCCGTCCTGACCCATGTCAAACCTATCGGCGGACCAAAGCGAGATGATGAGGAAAAAAATTCCCTTCTTGAAACTTTTTTTGTGCCAATCTCTAACAGTGCGAAATGACAGGTGTTCGAAACGATACACTCGGCCTAGATTTTCATCCAGGTCGATCGCAAATTGGGAATTGGCAGTTTTTAAGGCGATTTACCCAAAAGATGGAGAAAAGAAGGACAAGGCTACCTGAGTAGCCCCAACCAAAATTCGCTCATTCAATCCCAGCGACGGGCCCTAGCGACGACCAGACTTGATTTTGACCTGCATTTTTGAAATGAGGTTCACAGCCATTTTCTCGTGAACCTTGCACATCTTCAATTCATCACGACGGTAAGAACGCTGCGAGGGCGTCAGAGTGCCGGTTTCGAGTTCCATTTCATAATCGAGCTTATTGGCACGAATACCAACCAGCTCCTTGGTCTGCTGCTTAAACAACTTAGACACACCGGAAAGGGGTGCAACCTCTAGCCACTCTTGCTTATTTTTGTACCAGCTCACCATTCGTAAAAAGCGAGCTTTGTTCTTAGCCAAGGTAAAGCGCGGGAATTGCTCTTCGCTCAGATCGAGAATGTCATCAATGGAATCAAGATCGATATCATCTTCTTCCGACTCCTCAACCGCCAACGGCAGCTTTTTCAGCGCCACGTTGAGCTTTACTTCCTGATCTGCATTCATTTTTGCCGCCTGATTCGCAGCCAGTGCTGCTGCCTGCATTTTCTCGATTTCGGTGTTCAGCATGTCAACAATCCCCCCATTGCGTCCTACGACGCACCTTTCACCGCTTCTCGCCTATGAAGCGGCGATAAGAAGTAACCTTAGCCGGATCGAAACCCCTATTAAAAATTAAAGAACGATCCTTATATCACAAAACGAACAAAACTAAATACCCCATCCAATAATTGCCGGGTACCACACGGCATTTAAAGTGCAGAATCCTATAAAGAAATTTTTTTCAGGCTACAAGACCGTCTCAATCGAGCAGTAACCGGAAAAAAATGCCCTCACCGGCAAGTAAACTATCGTTCCCCTGCCAAAGCTCTGGCTGCATCCAAAGCAAAATAACTCAAAATCATGTCAGCCCCGGCCCGCCGAATTGAGAGCAGGGTTTCTAACATGGCTCTCTCGCCATCCAACCAGCCATTAGCTGCTGCCGCTTTAATCATGGCGTACTCACCACTGACCTGATAGGCGGCCACAGGCACATTTACCCGCTGACGAATTGCCGCAATGATATCGAGGTAAGCCAAAGCCGGCTTAACCATCACAATGTCGGCACCTTCAGCGCAATCAAGTAAGACTTCGCGTAGGGCCTCACGGCGATTAGCCGGATCCATTTGGTAAGTCTTTTTATCCCCTGACTTCGGTGCTGAATCGAGAGCCTCACGAAACGGCCCATAAAGCGCTGAGGCATATTTCGCAGCATAGGAAAGAATGCCGACATCGGTAAAGCCCGCGCGATCGAGCGCCTGGCGAAGAAACTTGACCCGTCCATCCATCATATCAGAGGGCGCTATTAAATCCGCACCTGCGCGCGCCTGGTTAACAGCCATCTCCGCCAAAATGGGCAGAGTCTCGTCATTTACGATCTGGCCATCGACCACCAAGCCATCGTGGCCTTCACTAGAGTAGGGATCCATCGCGACGTCAGAAATCACACAGAGTTCAGGCACCTTGGCCTTGAGCTCCGCAATCGCTCTCTGTAGCAGACCTTCGGGATTTGCCGATTCCGTGGCTCGAGGATCCTTCTTCGCATCGGACACAACCGGGAAAAGTGCCACTGCAGGTATACCAAGGTCGCAAGCCTCACGGCCAAGCTCTACGCAGTGATCAATAGAGAGGCGAAACTGGCCAGGCATTGAGCCAATGGGGGTTTTCACGCGACGGCCATCTGCTACAAAGATAGGCAAAATTAAATTCGTAGGCAGAAGAGTGGTCTCCTGCATTAAACTACGAAGCGCGGCTGTGCGGCGATTGCGGCGCGGACGCTGCATCATGAAGCCTATCTCCTACCTAATTCTCTAGCGTCAGTTTCAAACGTTCAGTCGAACGTCAGTTTCCAACCTCAATGGCCTCGAACCAAGACATTGACCTTGGTCGGGATTGAAAGTCCGCAAGTAGATTAGTGCAAGCAGGGGGAATTCACAAGATTAACGCAAGACGTCACTGGTGTGTGATTTGGACTCTCTTTGAAGCTCGCAAGCCGCATCGCTTCACCGCCGGTCCTCTAATTGAATTTTGTTTGTGACCTGTTCCGAGCTTGGAACAACTGCTCCTGTCAGAATCGAGTCGAAGGTTGCTTCACAATGCGAGATGGTCGAATGATGAGTTTTGTGGGTTGTTGCTCTAAGGAGTTCGTATGCGTTGCACTTCGTTGTTCGCCATCCTCGCGGCTATCGTGGCTTGCACAATCTCGACAGGCTGTGCCCCGCAGGATAGGCCCGAGTCAAAACCTTCAACGACACCGCCAAAGATACCGGCAGCGACACCGACCGTGGCTCTTGCGCGCTCTCCAATCGAGAGCGAGACTTTGAGTGAACAGAGTTTTCGCCTTTTCGCTGAAACTACGTCGAGTCCCTATTGGAAGAAGCGTTGGTGGCTCGAGAAAACCGTTCGCTTACTGCGGGGCGGGCAAGGCTTATCGCCCGCCGACGATGTCGAACAGTTGATGAAATTGAGCGAAGAGCAAATTGTAAAGGTACTTCTCGAGGACGAACGTTTCGCCGAGACCATTCTCGATTTCAATAGTTATTTTCTTGGTTTCAAACCCAATGAAATCCGAGTCGGCGACCGCTTGAACCCCGCTCTTCTGAATCTTTCGGCGGCTGTCGCCTCTGCGGTCGAGGTGCCCCGAAACGGCGATTTCTACCGCTTGTTTGATTTTATTGGCCCCGTCTACATCGCTCCTCTGGGAAGGGCGTTCCGGCAAAACGATCAAGACACGAACCTCAGTGATGCCGAGCTGAGGGCAAAACACGCCCTTGAGGTACAAACTGCCTTACGTGAGAGCCTCGAGTTTGCGCAGAGACCTGGAGTTACGACTAAATCTGCCTGCGACAAGCTCTTCAAAGTAAATAGACCATTTAACCAGATTTTGAACGATGGTTATCCATTTCAATTTGTATTAAGTGGCATCTTTTTTAACTCCGAATGGGCAGGGCTACTCGACAGACTTTGCCGCGAGCCCACGCCGATTACTCCGCATGCTTTGATCAATGGGGTAAAGGATGTGATCCGTCGAAACGACGAGTTTTTTAAGGAAATGACCAGGTTCGAACCTGTGCATGGTTACAACGTCAAGAAACTCAGCGAAGTGCGACAAATTGATCTCAAGCGCCTTGGTCTTCCCGAGCGGCTGCCGACAATCAATATCGAACAGGCCTTCGCTCTTGGAAACTCTTCCACAAACTTGAACCGTAAGCGCAGTGCCTATGTGTTGAAGCATTTTTTCTGCGATGATTTGACACCACTCGGCTTTGAGAGTCCCGAAAAGCACACTGGCGGCACCCATGGTTCCGATACAGCCTGCTACGCTTGTCACTACAAACTTGACCCGATGGCCGGATTCTTCAAGAATTTCGGTATCTTTTTCGTCGACTTCTCTCGATACGCCAACCTGGTTTTCGATGACGCCGCTACCCAGGGGCGTGAATCCTACCTCAAAAATTGGCGGGCCGCCGACGGCGAAGAACGAAAATGGAATATCGGTTACATTCGATCCTCAGGTGCGCGAGCCAACAACTCCTACGGCGAGAATCTTGACGACCTCTCACGAATCATTCGCGAAGCACCCGAAGCCAAGAAATGCCTCGCGCGCCGAATGTTCGAGTACTTTGTCGCTAAAAACCAAACCATCGATGCGGGCTACTTACAATATCTCACTGACGGCTTGATCAAGGACTCAGCTAAGAGTTCGGTCAGTGCCGTTAAGAACACGGTCACGCGCCTTATGCTCAGTAACGCCTACCACGAACATGATATGGACCCGAAACAGTGCTATGACTATGCACCCGGTGATGACCGCAGTAAAAACAAAGTCCCCTGCCGTGTGGCTTACTTGTTGAATAAAAATTGCGTGCAATGCCATGACAACGCCGATGATGATCTTCATGGCAATCTCGATCTCAGTAACTGGGTGGATACCGGCGATGGTGTCATGGGCTTCCCGCATCGCGACAAGCAAGGGCGCCAGCGCGCTCCGCGCGAATCCCTGACCGCTATTCTTGAAAGGCTGTCGACGACGGACCACAAGCGGCGTATGCCACTACAGAAAACTCTCTCTAGCCAGGATCGCCAAGAATTATTTATTTGGGCGCAAGAGACCTTGCAAACGCTTCCCGGAGGAGGACTTAAATGAAGATCTCGTTTCGCCTTTCAATTCTGATTATGCTTGCGGCCCTCATCCTCAGCTGTACGTTATCGACTCGGGCCTTCGCACAAGCGGCGCAGTTCCGTGGTCACGCGGAAGTCACAACTGTTCTCAGTCAACGCCTGTCACCGGCCGGAACGCCACTTGCGCTTCTACCTTATGTAGCCAAGGAGCCTGGTTTACTCAATCTTCTCGGTGCGTGGACTCAATTTGGCGGCATCCATGTTTTCAGTAACGGCCTACCCAACGCAGTGAACATGTTGCTCTGGTACAGCACCCTCTACGGCGTTGCCAAAGATGTGGGAGCGAGATGTAACCAACCCGCAGGCCTGGCTCTCAATACGCATTTCACTCGAGTGCTCATGGCGATCTGTGCCTGGCCGGCGGACTCAGCCAAATCGGAGGAAACCATGTTGGCTTTCTGGCTCGGTGTGATGGGCTACAGCGCCCCTGAAGAAGAGTACCAGGCTTGGCGAACTTTCTTTCTCACTTCCTCCTATAAGGATAAATCCGGTGAAGAGGCGGTCTCTGCAATGACTTTGGCGATTCTTATGAACCCTTTTCTCCTTTTACAAAATTGATCTCCTGCTTTGATCATTGAGTCAAAATATTGGGCGATGAACATCACCACGCAAAGGAAGCCATCAATGTCCACTCTTTCACGACGCAAATTTCTGAAGCTCGGACTCGCCGGCGCCGGAACCCTCGCTGTATTTCGTCCAAGCTCGCTTCCCGCGGCACCCAGGATAAACACCAGTAGCCAGGCTCACTTTTATTTGCAACTCATCGTGCAAGGAGGCTGGGACACCTCCTATCTCTTTGATGCCCGCCCACTGGCGATGACCAAAGCCGGCAAGATTCAGAACTACCTCGGCGAAGAACCTTCTTCTTGGGTCGGTACCAATGGTGGCAGCCTGCTCACGACCAGCGTGGCTTCTGCACTCATGCCATTTCGCAATGATTTCTCGGTCGTCAACGGCGTCGTCATGACTCCGACCTTCATCGGTCATGACCAAAACATGAATCAACTTTTCACCGGCAACGAGTTCGGCGGCAATTCTTTCGTGCCGTATCTTAATAACGCGGATACAGGCAGCACGCCGACTAGCCTCGATGCGATCACCAGCGGCTTCCTCTTTGCTCATCTTGAAAACCAGGAGAGCTCAGTGCCGCTCGATCCTAAATCGGGAAGCAAACTTCGCTCACTTTTCTCGGCACTGCCTCAGGCCACTCCTGAAAACGAGCTCACCAACTTCATCCGCGCGCGGTATCAGGCCAACTCCTCAGGACGCGGCCGGTTTGCCCAAGGCACGACGCTGATGAGGCACGGTCTTGAACATACTCCTACGCTGCAAAAAGTTTTGAGTGAAATTCGCCCAACGGATTCGGCGACTTCGCCTGATATGCAATTCTGTGCCTTGTTTTCAGATTGCTTTCGCCTCGGTATCGCACGCTCGGCCGTTTGGGTACTCACCGCACAGGCGCAAAACATCGACGCCCATGGTAGCAACCAGGCCAAGCAACAGCCGCAAGTTCTCAAAGAGCTCGTCAACAGGATTGCTCTGATCTTCAAGTTCTTACGTGAAACCGCCTATGATTCTCAGCGTTCACTTTTTGATGTGACTACCGTCATGGTTACCTCTGAATTCGCGCGCACCATGCGTAGCCCTGGAGTGCCGATCGATAACACCGGCACGGATCATAACAATCTGAACAATACCGTCTTGATCGGCGGCAAAGGTATTCGCGGTGGGCAAATCATTGGCGCTTCTGACTTTCAGTCTGCCGATGAAAAACTTTCGCCCGCACATTTTGAAATCGATCAGTATGCGCTCAAGATCATGGGCCGCCCCTTTGATTTCGCGACCGCATCTCCACGCATCGATACGCCGGAGAAATTTCAGATCGCCGACTACCTGACCATCGGGTCGGTGGTGAACACGATTTACAAAAACTTCGGCTGCCCTGAAACTAGTACTCCGACAAGAAAGTTTCTAGCCGTTTTTTAGAGCCCGCTTCTTCGCGGGTTTGACTCTTTGCAGTAGCAACATGTTTTTGTTCTCGATTATCCATT
>SXRI01000087.1 GCA_005793615.1 Bdellovibrionales bacterium | reverse complement strand
CAAGCGCGCTTGCGAAGAACCACTCCGTCAGATCGCATTCAACGCCGGTCTCGATGGCGCGATCGTTCTTGATAAAGTTCGCAACAATAAATCGGCAGGCTTCGGTTTCAATGCTTACACCGAAGAGTACGAAGATCTTGTTAAAGCTGGCGTGATCGATCCGGTTAAGGTCGTTCGCTCAGCGCTTGAGAACGCGGCTTCGGTTGCGTCGCTGATGTTGACTACTGAGACCATGATCGCTGAAGCACCGAAGAAAGAATCGGCAGCTCCCGCTGGCGGCGGTGGCGGCGGTCTGGGTGGCATGGTTGGTATGGGCGGCATGGATATGATGTAGTCATCACTGGGCTTTGGCCCAGTGTGTGGCGCTAGCGGCGGCTCTGCGGTCGCGGCGCCGGTACATCAACGCTTGTACGTCAGAACAGTCCTAGAACCCGCGCTAAGTCGCGGGTTTTCTTTTTTTGCGGAATCGATGATTAAGTTGCCTCATAATATTTAGAAGGCTCTCTCTCAGAGCCCAATGCAGGCCACGCTAAATAGCCGAGGAGTCATCGTAGATGCCCTACTTCAAATGGGACGAAGCTGATCTTGCGCTAAAAATTCCGCAAATTGATCGCCAGCACCGATCTTTGATCGATACCATGAACCGGATTTTTGATTTGAACGAGGGCAAGGCGGAGCGCGCGGAAATCGAGCAGACCATCATGCTCCTACGATATTTAATGACGGAGCACTTTCGCGATGAAGAGGCTTATATGGCCTCAATCAAATTTCCTAGGCTTGATATCCATAAAACCATTCACAAACAGCTTCGACTACGTCTCGAAGACTATATTGAAATCTATCGGCAAGGCGACGGCGTCGTGAGTCGTGAGTTTTTTCAGTTTCTACAAGTTTGGCTTACTTCCCATATCATGGGGGTCGACAAAGAGTTCAGCCTGGCTCAACCGCTCAGCGAAACCGCAGGAGCGCGCTACAGGCGCATCTAGGATCGAAACCGATGACGAAGCCATCCACGGCGATCGGCCTCTTCGGCCAGCTTGGCTTCTTCGTCAAACAGGCCTCCGGGTGTGTTTTGAGTCGAGATCGCCAGCTGAACATGGCTAGCCGTCTCAAGAAGAGCAATATCGCCAAGAGTATTGCCGCTGGCGATGATTGGTCGAACACCGCCTGTAGCACCAAGCAAACCATCGGCCTTACCCTGTCGCCAGGTGATGGGATGAACGGCATCCATTCCGACACAGCCATTGGAATCGAGTTTGGTTGTAATGCCGATAACATGATCGTGATCGACTCCGACCAGTGCGGCTACCGGCTCGACGGCCCATTTTATCGAGGCCGTGACAATAAAGATCTCAAAATCGAGTGAACGAAGAAGAGTAATCAAGCGACGCTGGGATTCGAAGACGGGCCACTGCGGATGCTCAGCAAAGCACTGTTGCGCCCATTCACGTACTTGAGCAAGGGGTACCCCGGCATTAATCTGAGCCAACCAGACATAGGCGGTTATAGGATTAACCTTTTTCAACGCATGATAGTGAGCCCAAGGATCAGCAGGAAGATCATTAAGTCCGGCGCGATGAATTTCCCAATCAAAAAATGTTTCCCCTGCATCGCTATCCCAAAGCGTGCCATCAGCATCGAACGCGGCGATTCGTTTCGCGGACACGGACGGCGAAGTTTGTTCAACAGCTCTCTGCAGAGTTTTAGTGAGATGCTCCCAAATATCGGGACTGAATTCATTGACCGGCGACTGCTTATTTGAAATCATTTTCTCGACATCCTAGCCTGATTTTTTCACACTCGTCTATAATTGCGCGTTTAGGGGGCCTGGGTCCAATGACATTTTCAGTGCATGACCGTGATCAAATTTTGGGACAGATGTCTGCTGAGGTCTTTGACCTTGTTGTCATTGGTGGCGGAATTAACGGAGCAGGTGTTGCGCGCGATGCCACTTCTCGCGGAATGCGAGTCGCTTTGGTCGAGGCGCAAGACTTCGCTGAGGGCACGAGCTCAAGATCTTCGAAGTTGATTCATGGCGGTATTCGCTATTTGGAAAATTTCGAGTTTGGATTGGTCTTTGAGGCGCTCTCCGAGCGCCGCTTGCTCTTTGAGTTAGCGCCGCACCTAGTGCATCCACTGCGATTCGTTTTGCCGCTTTATCGCGGCGGCCGCGTCGGCATGTTTAAAATGGGTTTGGGAATGTGGCTCTATGATGCTCTCTCCATGTTTGAAGCCCCCGAACTTCACGAGCGCCTTTCGGCACAGGAATCCCTTGAGCGCCTGCCACAGCTTCAATCATTGGATTTGTTGGGTTCCTACGTTTACTCCGACGCCTATATGGATGATGCCCGCTTGGTGATTGAGACTCTGCGCGCGGCCGTTGCTCAGGGGGCGGTTTGCATCAACCGAGTCGCTGCTGAAGACGCGGAGCTTGTTGAAGGCAAGGTTCAGTCCATCATTTGTACGGATAAGGTTGATGGGCGACGCATTCGTCTTCGTGGCCGACACGTGATTTCAACGGTAGGACCGTGGACGGATCTTGTGGCTCCGCGGATCGTTGGCGAGTGGAAAAAACTCCTTCGCCCTTCCAAGGGAGTTCACCTTACGTTTGATCGTCGCCGTTTGCAGCTTAATCAAGCCGTAGTCATGGCTGCTGACAAGGAAAAGCGCATCGTTTTTGGAATTCCCCGACATGAAATGACGATCATCGGTACTACCGACACGGACTACCCTGACGATCCCACTGATGTTTCGGCGACGAGAGAAGACGTTGACTACCTCTTGAAGATCTCGCAGGAGTATTTTCCGGGAGCGAAGTTGCAAGCCAGTGACATCATTTCGTCCTACGCGGGCGTTCGTCCTTTGGTCGACGACGGTGCGGAGACAGAGTCAAAGACCTCGCGTGAGCACACAATATTTCGTGATCCCCGAAATGTAACTTTCGTTGCCGGTGGAAAGTATACGACCTACCGCTTAATGGCGGAGCAGGCGGTGAAAACCGCCCTGGAGGCCTTTTCGCTTGAAGATCAGGTTCGCTTCGGGCGTTCAGATACCAAAAAACCGCTGAGCGATCAGGCTACCGTTGAGGTTATTGAAATGTGCT
>SXRI01000086.1 GCA_005793615.1 Bdellovibrionales bacterium | reverse complement strand
GTGGAAATCCGGAGTCCATGGCGAAGCAGGTTAGTCCTGATAGTGAGTCGGAAGAGTATAAACAGGCTATAATTAGGTTCCGCGAACAGTGTGAGAAGGAAAAGCAAGAAGTGATCGCGGCCGGTGGTCTCTATATCATTGGTACAGAACGCCATGAATCTCGGCGTATTGACAACCAGTTGCGAGGTCGTTCGGGTCGTCAAGGTGATCCGGGTGAGTCTCGATTCTATCTCTCGCTTGATGACGATCTGATGCGTAAATTTAACGGTGAACGCATTCAGAAAATCATGACAACTCTGAATGTTCCCGATGATGAGCCGATCATGGCGGGAATGGTGACTCGTTCGATCGAAAGCGCTCAACGCCGGGTTGAGGGGCATAACTTCGACATTCGAAAACATTTGCTCGAGTATGACGATGTTATGAATAAGCAGCGGCAGGTCATTTATGGTCTTCGCCGGGAAGTTTTAATGGGTGAAAGCGTCGATGGCATTCTTCGAGAGATGCTTGGCGATGTGACTTCTACCATTCTCGATGCCAATGCTGACGAACGCTCCCGTCGAGAAGAATGGAACTTAGAAGGCCTAAAGGTTGCCTTGAACGGTCAATTCAATGCGACACTTGAGTTGGCTGATAATGAGATCAAACTCATTACCGCCGCCCATCTTACGGAGCGTGTGAAAGATTCAGTGAGCGCCGTGTTTGACCGACAGAAGGCGCACCTCGGTCCTTATTTGCCGCAGGTTGAGAAGATGCTCTTGCTGCAGTCGATCGACCAACGTTGGAAGGAACATCTACAGCGGGTCGATCAATTACGTGAATGGATCAACTTGCGGGCCTATGCGCAAAAAGATCCATTGGTTGAGTACAAGCAGGAAGCGTTCCGGATGTTCGAAGAGATGAACGTCATTATTAAGACGGACACTCTCGAAAAATTGTTCCGCATCCAGCTCGTATTGCAGCAACCTCATCCTGAGCAGGCTGATGGCTCCATCCCCGCACCCCTGACTGGAAACGGCGGAGAGGAAGAGCCGAGTGATGATGACTCTGACGACAGCGCTCATGATGAGGCGCAAGAGAAACTCGATGCGCTGAAGCCGAAACGTCAGCGCATGGTGTTCTCAGGCGGTGACCCAGATCCTGATCCACGCGGTGGCGGTACACGATCTCAGCGCCGTGGAACCGGTAAAGACAAAAAGAAGAAGTTGTTTTAAACCTCGTTAGTTCGTGAGTTGATGAATAACCATCCACAGTGCCCAAGGTGTTCGGCTCAATTGAAAGACGACTACGGGATGGTGAATTGCCCGTCTTGCGGCATTTTTGTCTTCGTCGATATGGATGGTATCGCGCAAATCAGTAACGAAGAGCCCGCACCTCCGCAGGAGCTGGAAAGTGAACTGGCGCCTTCGCAGGATGCCAGCGTTCACGGGTTTACTTTTCATAGTTCGCCGGATCTGTTGTCACTACCCACACAAGAGGAACTAGCTGCCAACGTCGTGATGCCTCCGGATGCGGACTCTCATGAGCCCCATTTCGACGATCATACGTCTGAGCTCTCCTCTGGCGCCGAGCCAACGATAGTCCCCTTGGAGATGGAGCCGAGTGCTGAGCCAACCTTGATGGGTGATCATGCTCATGAACTGGGTGGTGAGCTGGATATGGATGCGCTGTTAGGAGTTGTTGAGCCTGAGACGGAACCGCTACAGGAGCCGGAATACGGCAGCCCGGGTGATCCGCTGGGACTCAATGAGTATGCGAATTCTGAGCTTTCCCAGGCTAAAGACGGGCTTTTAAGCTTTAAAATTCTCATTTCTGGAATCGACTCTAAAGAAATGCGTGAATCATTACGATCAGCTTTAGACGACCAGAGATTCGGCTGGAATCCCAATGACTTGCTCGCACGGATTTCTAAAGGGGTTCTTCAGATCGACAACGTGGCGTCGGTAAAAGCGGTTATTCTCATTAACAGAATTAAACGCATGCCGGTGAAGGTTCGTTGGGAGCAGTATGCGATTACCAAAATGGAGCCAAATTAAAGCTGTTTTGGTTGGTCTATCGGCCGCGAGTGTCTTTGCGCACTCAAGCGAAGCGCGAATGTGGAACGAACACACGAGTCAGTTGGCAATGAAATCACGACAACTGGAAATGGGAGAGCACGAGATTCATGCTCTCATCGAAAGAAAGCAGCATACGGACGATCCGGCGGCAGTTGGTGAAATCATGCAGTCAATCGCCGTACAGCATCGCGCACTTGAGAAAAAAGCCAAGGAGTATGAAGAGGAGCGCCAACACGTGCGTTTCGAACACCCCGAGCGAAATGATCAACTTGAGAGAAAGTATGTTCGTCATGAAATCAAATCGGTTCAGGAAATGGAGAGCAGTATGGGAATTGACGCTCGCCTTGACCGAATTCGCTCGCTCGTAACATTGAAGTTTCCGGTCCCGGAAAAGAAAATCACCATTGAAGAGAAGAATTTTCGCACCCGCTTACCGGCGTCTAAAAAAGAAGTAGCGGGCGAAGACGCTCCCGAAAAAATAAAGCTGATTAAATAACGGTAGATTCGGCCTCACTCCACAGGAACAAAGACCGGCGCTCTTTTGCGCTTCTCAAGAGTGGGATTGGGTTCGATCCCATACATGGATTCACGCAATTTGTGTTCTGCAGGATCGAGAGGTTCAGGGGTGCTTGTGCTGGAATCACGGCGCACACGCGAGATACCGACTCGTCGATCACGACGCTCTTGTTCGTCACTCAAGTCTTGATCATGTCGCTGATTGGAAGATTCGTTGATTTTGTCTTGTTCGCTGGCGTTCACTTTCGGAGTCACGAAAGGGCCGGTATAAACCACCTTTCCGTTTTCAAACACGATCTCGCGAATCATTGTGCCATCTGGATGATCGCCGAATTCGTATACCCAACGATCTTTGCCTTGCCAGCGCCGGGTTTTAGTTGGACTGCCGATAGTTTCAACCACAACGGACTTGTCATGACCGACTTTGACCTGATCAAAAGACTTCCACGCCGGCGTCTGACAGCCTGTGAATATAAAAACCAAAGGGATGATGAGAAAAACAAGCGCTCCCAGCGGACTGGTGAACCATTGAACGCGCATTCGCAGTAATCCTCCAGTGGACATTATATATCAACTCGATACGAGATCACTACCGCGAAAAAATCAAAGCCACAGACTTTGCCCTCAGAGTGTCTCAATCCGAGACAAATCGCGCAATTTTCTCTTAAGGATCTTACCGCTATCGCTCTTGGGGAGCTCAGGAAGAAATTCAATGTGACGGGGGATTTTAAAGCGCGCCAAACCGCTCTCACAAAATTTCGCCAGCTCGTCAGTTGTTAGCGACATGCCTTGCTGGATTGTTACAAACGCCTTGCCGACTTCGCCCCATTTCACATCGGGAACGCCAACTACGGCGATCTCGCGGATTGCAGGATGTGTGCTCAAGAAACGTTCGATTTCAACGGGGTAAACATTTTCGCCTCCGGACTTGTACATGTCTTTCTTGCGGCCGGCGACGTAGAAGTAACCCTCTTCATCAAAGCGAACCAAATCGCCAGTGTGGAACCAACCGTTTTTGATGGCTTCTGCGGTTGCCTCAGGATTGTTCCAGTATCCAGGCGTGCACACCGGGCCCTTTAGGAGCAACTCGCCAATTTCGCCAGCACTGACTTCTTGGCCGCCGTCGTTAACGACTCGGGTTTCGACATAAAAGTTCGCAAAGCCAATTGAACCGCTCTTACGAAGCGAGTCTTCTTCGTTAAGTGAAAACACGTTAGGCCCGAACTCGGTGAGCCCATAGCCTTGGCGAATCGGCACGCCTTTGGCCTCCCAAGTATTAATGAGATCGATCGGCATTGGTTCGCCACCGACGACCGCAAAACGAAGGCTCTTAAGGTCAACGGATTCGAAAAGTGGCTCTCGCGCCATCATGTCAAGCATCGTTGGCACACCGAAAATTTTCGTAACGCGCTCTTTTTCGATGAGCTCGAGAATTCGCCGTGCATCAAACTTGCGCAGGAGAACCGTACTCGCGCCATGATGGAGAAAGGGCGTCAGCAAAACATTCCAGCCACCGGTATGAAAAAAAGGAGCAAAAGAGATCGTCGTGTCGTGGCGAGTGATATCAAGGCGAAGTTGGGTGTTGATCGAGTTCCAGTGAAGGCACTTGTTAGTGATGATGGCCCCTTTGGGCGCACCGGTGGTACCGGAGGTATAGATCAACATGCAGGGAGACTCGACTTCACCAGCAAAGGCTCGGTGCCATTCAGCCGTGGAAGATTTGCCCTGAAACGTGTACTGAGACGCGTCCTGAAAGGACTTTCGCTCGATTTCACAAAAGGCGCTTAGGCCGGAATCACCATCCAACAGCCAAGTCTGATCCGGAACCGCTTGCGGTCCAGCCGCGTTTAGAAGCTCTGTAAACTGTTCTTGATGAATGAGGAGTCGCGGAGCGCAATCCGAAAGAATATGCGCTACCTCACGAGCCGTGAGACGAAAGTTCAAAGGCACCAAAATTGCGCCTAACCGTTGAATGGCAAAAAATAAAGGCAGGAACTCGATCTCGTTCGTCGCTAGGACGGCAACGCGTTGGCCGGGTTGAATGTCATATCTTGAGGAAAGATGTGTCGCCAGTCGGCAGCTTAAAAAATAAAGCGCACTGTACGAAAAACTGATTCCTGTTTCCGAATCCTTAATCGCATTCGCTTGCGGATAATACCGCGACCACTTTCTAAGCCAATCCAACTCAAAGTTTTCCATCAGGTATCTCCCTCAAGTATCATAGCTCCATCGAATGGCCATAGCTGCCATCGACATGCCGCCGCCCGAGCCGAGTACCATGACGAGATCACCCTTTTTCAGCTTATGAACTCGAGCCGCATCAGCAATGGCCATTGGAATGCAGGCACTTCCGGTGTACCCGAAACGATCCATGATATTGTGCGCCTTTTCCAGCGGGGCTCCGAGCTTGTTCATCGTTTCAACGATCGAATTGATGTTGATTTGCGTGAAGAAGAAGTGCTTCACATCAGCCACGGTCGCGTTCACCCGATCGAGGATCGTGCTGGTGAGCCGCGGCCAATGGATGCCGTTGGTTTCAGGCGGAATCCGTTTAACAAATTGCAAAAGATGGCGACGTTCAGCCACAGATTGTTCAGAGATCGGAGTCTTGGTGCCTCCAGCGTAGATACCCATGTAATCGTGGTACTGACCATCGGTGTAGAGCTGCGAAGCCAAAATTCCATACTCTACGCCTTTGTCGGCGACAGGGGCGCGGCGAATAACTGCGGCTCCCGCGCCATCGGCGAAAACACTGGTAACTTTATGATCGCTCCAATCAAAGAATTTGCTCATGCCATAAGCGCCAGTAACGAGAATGTTCTCATAGCGTTCATCGGCCATGATGTATTTGGAAGCGATGTCAGTCGCCGTTACAAAACCGGCGCACGCAGTGTTGATGTCAAATGTTCCGGCTTTCACCAAGCCCATCTTGTGCTGAACCACGGATGCGGTTGATGGTGATATGTAATCCGGTGTGTCCGTTGATACGATGAGCAGATTAATATCTGCAGCCGTAACGCCGGCATTTTTCATGGCTTCTTCAGCAGCAGGGATGATGAGATCCGATGTCGCCTGGTCTTCGCTCATGAAATGGCGATGGTAAATATTGCGCTGCTCGCGCAAGAACGTATCCATGTCGCGATCGTACTTCTTATTGAAAAAGGCATTGTCGACGATTTTCTCGGGGGCATAAAGACCGGTTCCTGCTATAGAGGCGCGTACCATTGTGTAGAATCCTTTCCTATTTAGCTAATGCAACTGGAAGAGAAAATCATCGACCGTGTTTACAAACAAAGCCGGATTTTCGACATTCGTTGAATGTCCTTGTCCTTTGAGTTCATGAAAACGAGCGCGGCCGAGATTCTCTGCGAGAAAGACAGAATCTTCGATGGGAAGAGTTGTGTCGAATTCGCCATGAAGAACGAGTGTTGGATGCCTAATCTCTGCGAGCTGGCTGACGATATTGATTTGTTGAAGAGCATCAGGGATCCCATGCCAAACATCTTCGGCACAGCCGAAGGCATCATTCACCAAACCGTCAAACAGCGGGCTCGAAAAATCGTTACCATAAATGGTTGTACCCAACACGGAAGCGCAAAAACCGCGGTCCTGGCGCATTTGCTCCAGGGCTTCATATTTGGCCGGATCGACGCGCGCACCTCTGGGCCCTACGGGGTCGAGGAGAACGAGACGCTCGAATAGCTCAGGCGCCTTCATCACCGCAAATAAGCCGATCAGTCCGCCCATCGAATGGCCAACCAAATTTACTTTCTTAATCTCAAGCTCGAAAAGAAGTTTGAGATAATCATCAGCCAAAATACCTGGGTGAAGTTCAGATCGCGACTTAGGAGCGGCACTCAAACCGCAGCCGCGCCATTCAGCAAGAATAAGGCGACCGCGAAAGGACTCGCTATTGTCTGCGGGCAATTTTTTCAACCACTGGTTAATGGCGGGTTGCCACCAATTATTGGAGGCCAGATTTCCATGAATGAGCAAAGTATCTGCCGGCACGATTCCGCGCAGAACCTCTACGTTCATTTCAAATCCGTTTGAAAGCCGCATCGCCGCCATAACCTTATTCCTTTAGCAAACCAATCCACCATCGACACTGAGAACCGTGCCGGTGATATAAGTCGCTTCGTCACTCGCGAGGAAGAGGCAGGCGTTGGCGATGTCTTGTGGTTTGCCCATTCGGCCGGTCGGGATTTTATCATCGATGGCTTTGCGAGCTTCAGCGGGCATCGCTTCAACCATTGGAGTTAAAGTGAAGCCCGGTGCGATTGCGTTGGCGGTGAAACCTTTGCGTGCCAGCTCGCGCGACCAAGTTTTGGTCATACCGATGACGCCAGCTTTCGCTGCAACATAGTTAGTTTGACCAAAATTGCCGTAAAGAGCGACGACGCTGGAAATGCTGATAATCCGTTTGTTGTTAGAGTCTGGATTAAACTTACCAAGCAAGGCTTTGGTTACATAGAAGACGCCGCCCAAATTGGTCTGAATGACGGCCTCAAAGTCTTCTTGAGACATCTTCGAAAAACTCTTGTCGCGAGTAATGCCGGCATTATTTACCAAAATATCAATGTTATAAGGTAGTGCCGCAACAGCTTGTTCACAGGAGGCGAGCTTGGAAACGTCGACCTGCTGAAAGGAAACTTTAGCGCCGAAAGCAGACAGTTCGCTCTTTGCACTGGCTAGAGAATCGGCAGCAAAATCCCATACCGCGACGCTGGCCCCTGCCTCAAGAAACTGTCTTGTGATTTGCAGGCCAATGCCGCGAGCTCCGCCCGTGACGACAACATTCTTGTTTGCGAAATCAAAACGAATACTCATAAGACGATCCCCTCTTTATTTCTCATTTGGGCCGTAAGTTCGGCTGAGCTGTGCTCGGCGTACAGAGCGACACTAGATATTCTTGTAAATGAGATTGAGTCAATGCCTAGTGCAATGGCCAAGCTCAGGGAGCAAGTGAGACGCAATCTATTTGAATTAAAGGATTTTTGCCTCATTTTTAGAGCAAAAGATCTAGCAAAAAATCAAACAGTGGTCCCGTATCGCTACTCGCTTGGCTACTTAATTTTCAAGACTGTGCCTTCGTGCAAACTGCGAAACGGTTGGCCCGGTCTTGCCTATCGACAAGTTCAACGGACTGTGGCCAACTCAGTGAAAGCTTTGGGGCTTCATAGGAAAATCAAATGAGCTTAGCCGAGGAAATTAGAGGGAATTGGGAATGGCTTCTGAAAAAAGCGGCAGTAAGGGCGGCTTAGTAATTCTGGTGTTTAGCCTGGTGATCACGCTGGGGCTTTTGGGCTATTTCGGTTTCTTTGTCCGAACCAGTTTGCACGGGCAAGCAGCGACACCTCTGGCGGAAAGCGAGGCTCAACAAGCACTGGCTGCAGGCGCGAAAGTCGAAATCAACGTTGACGTGTCGTCGGTCAAGGATCCTTGGGTCTCTTCCGAGCCTTTGATTGTTCGCGGTAAGAAAGTTTATGTGATGGCCTGTGCCATGTGCCATGGGAGTGAGGGAAGGGGTGACGGCCCCGCTGGGGGAAGCCTCAACCCTAAACCCCGAGATCTGGTCGGAGGCCAATGGAAGAAAATCGGCGATCGCCTGGGACTGTTTGAGGTTATTTCCAAAGGTATGCCGCCGAGTTCAATGGCGGGGTTCGTGCATTTGCCGATAAACGATCGTTGGGCTTTGGTTCACTTTATTCGCTCTGTCACTCAGAACAAAGTGATTGATGATGACCAGCAAGTAGCTGCGAAAGCGCCCACACTACAGTAGAGAAAAGTGAACACTGATAAACAGCTTAAGACGCAGTGCGCTCTTTCCCTAAAACTTTTGCCCCGCTGACTTGCCGCCTTGCTTCCTAAGAGGAGCTGCGATAGGAGCTTCTCCCATAATGAAATCGTTTTTGAATCTGACGAAATCAGGCATTGTCTGCTTTGTCTTGATCAGCGGACTAGCTGGTTTTGCCCTGAGCATGCCGCCTCATGAGCCCTGGGACTTTGCCCGTTTAACCTGGACTCTTTTGGCGCTCTATTTCTTTTCCGCAGGTAGTTTCGCCATCAACCAGGCGCAAGAATGGCAAATCGATAAAGAAATGCCTCGAACCGTCAATCGTCCGATTCCGAGCGGAAAGGTGTCGCTGGCTCAGGCTTGGGCTGTGGGTGTTGGCTTTGTGGTTCTTGGAGTATTGACCGGATCAATGGTGAGTCCGCTCATCATTCTTCTCGGTTTACTGACAGTCGTGCTCTACAACGGTTTGTACACACTTTACTGGAAGAGACATCTCGCGTTTGGTGCGGTTCCGGGAGCGATTCCCGGGGCGATGCCGGTGGTGATCGGTTACGCTGGGAACACCTCTAATCTTTTCCAGGCGGATTTGATTTATGCTTTTCTCATCATGTTTCTATGGCAAATGCCGCATTTTTGGACCCTCGCGATTCGTTTTAAGGATGATTATTCAAAGGGTGGAATTCCGGTTCTTCCTTTAATTCTAGGCACCGGCCGAACCTTGGTTCACATCGGCATATACATGGTTGCCTACGTGACGCTCGCGATTGCTTCACCTTGGTTCACCAGCACCTATTGGGTTTATTTGTTTGTGGTAGTGCCGTTCGCGCTCAAGGTGCTTTATGAATTCTATCGGTATTATAAGGCGGGCGCGGAGAAGCGGTGGTTGCCGTTTTTTTTATGGACTAACTTCAGTGTCCTGGTTTTCTTGATCGCGCCGGTTCTCGACCGCTGGTATCGACTCTATATCACGCCGGGATCTTGAACGGGATTCGACAAGAGTTTAACTGCGACCTGTCTTGTGGAGGATGAAATGGCAAAGTTTCCAGCGCACACACCAGATCATAAAAAAGTCGTCATCGCCCTTCGCATCCTATTGATTATGATCGTTGGTCTGATGGCATTGGGAGCGGGTGTGCGCGCGATGGATGCCGGACTTTCGTGCCCCGATTGGCCTCTATGTTTTGGTAAAATAGTGCCTGATTTTCACCCCGCGGTATGGTTTGAGTTCGTGCATCGCGCCTATGCCGGGTTGGTGGCGCTTTTGTTTCTTTGGGTTTGTTATAGAGTCATTTTGCACAGAAATGCGCAGCAGTTTTCGCTCGAAGCAAAGCGTGCGGCGCTCGCTGGATTGTTCTTCCTGACCCTGCAAATTGTGATGGGCGGATTGACGGTATTGCTGCTGGTGAAGTGGATTATTGTTACCTCGCATCTGATGCTTGCCACGTTGTTCTTTGGCTCAGTGCTATGGTTGTTATACGCGATTCGGCCGCAGGTCGAAACCTCGGGAGGGCAGGTCTCGGGAGTGTTCAAAAACCTGGCGGCGTTTTTCACAGTCGCAACTTTTGTGCAGATTTTTGTCGGCGGAGCTGTTGCATCGACCTATGCCGGCTCTATCTGTGTTGATTGGCCGCTATGTGGTGGTCAATGGGTACCCACTTGGACTGGTGCCATTGGCTTACAGATCATTCATCGCTTTATGGCCTATGGGCTCGCGTTGGCATTTTTCGTGTTCGCGATAGTTTTGCATTTTGTGAAGATGCGTGCCAACCCGAAGTGGTTGAGCGAGCAAATTCTATCTTTAAGCCGCTGGACGGCCGTGATCGTTCTATTGCAAGTAGTGGTGGGCGTCGCCAATCTGGTGTTCTATATGCCACCAGCGGTAACCGTGCTTCACCAGAGTGTTGCCGTGTTGTTGTTTGCGATCAACTTGCGTTTCTTCTTAGTGGCGCGCGCCCTATACGCGCCAAAAACGGCCACAGTCCGTGTGACGAGCGTGGCGCCGAATCAGACGCCGACTCAGGCAGTCGGTGGCGTATCCGGCTGAACCGCAGGCGAGGCCTTTTGAAATTCGCTGATATTGGCACAGCTCGCACGCACCTTGGTCAGCGTTGGATAAGGATCTAGCGGAACCTTAAAGCGATCAGCATTAGCCAAATGTGGAATTAAGAAACAATCGGCCGCGGTGACACGTTGGCCGAAACAGAAGTTTCCCGCATACTTGCTCAACAGATTTTCAAGCGCTGTCAGCGATGTCCCGATCCAGAAAGTCGTCCACTCGTTTTTCTGTTCCTCTGTTGCGCCGAAACGTTTTTCGAGTTCCTGCAGCACTCGCAAGTTGTGTAAAGGTTGAGCGCCGCTATTGATGATCTCACAAGCTTGGATCACGAGCGCCCGTTGAAAGGCTCCCTTCGGAAAAAGCAGCGGCTCAGGTTTGATTTGGTCAAGATAATCGATGATCGCCATCGACTGGCCAATAACATGATCGCCGTGAATCAACGTTGGCACCTGATTGCTAGGATTCAGTTTACGGTAACCTTCACTATGCTGCTCGCCACCTTTGTTCAAGAGGTGAACGGCACGATACTCATACG
>SXRI01000085.1 GCA_005793615.1 Bdellovibrionales bacterium | reverse complement strand
CTATCGCCTCATCGCACTTATCAATAGGTCTAGTGGTTTCGCTTTCGCCAAGATCTTGGTCTAGTTCTGATCGTCCGCCGTTCGCGTCCCATTTTGACACACTCTCGGTAACATTATTTACCGGTAAACGCGACTCGCTATTGGTATCATGACCATCACTGCTTACGTTTCCCCAGTATCGGCTAACACCATCTATGCCTGCGTGGGCAAGACCTATGGTGAGGTTCGCATCGTCAGTGCCACCACCACCTGCAAAGCAAGAGAGATTAGACTAACCTGGAGTCAGCAAGGACCCGCCGGCCCGGCTGGCCCGCAGGGATCTGCCGGCGCTCCTGGCCCGGCAGGTCCAGCTGGTGCTCCGGGGCCACAAGGCCAGACTGGTATTGGTGCGATCGCAGTACTCGATGCTAACGGCACTACAGTCGGCACTCTTCTCAGCCAAAATACGCTTGTGATGAACGTGGGAACTCAAAAAATACTCTTTAACAATTTCCAAATTTCAGGCTTTACGACAACCCCGTCTACCTCTGTTATTTTTTATCACACAAGCACCGACTGCAGTGGTCAACGTTACCTTCCGGCCTCAGATCTGCCGCGCCCCGCATATCTCGATGCCACCCAGGTCATTCACTACCCAGAGAATCCCCTTCAAACACAGCTTGTCGCTTCCTATGAGACCTTTTCTCCCTCGCAGCCCATCGGCCAACCAGGAAATTGCAGCGTACTGTCGCCGGCACAATCTTATACGCTTGGCCCTGCAGCCACCAGCCCGCTTCCGGCTTTCGTAGCTCCATTCCATATTTGAATCTTAGTTTTCCTAGCCTGCCGCGAAAAGCGGCAGGTGCCTAGTCGACCATCATCGACATTGCGGCGCATAGACGTAAACAAGAGTTCCCTGAACTTTGAGTCCATAGGCAAACATATTCGCCAGGCGCCCCGGTGCAAAACCCGGGCAGCCTTGCCCAACCGGTTTGATCGAACCATCATTTGGAATACGCAAATGTTCATGCAAAACAATTCCCGCACTCATCGCCTCAGCCGTTCGCTGCTCTAAGCCGGCAAGCTTCACGCCCTGGCACTGCCCATAAACCTGCGTCCAATTTTGTTTAGCTGTCATATGGCAACCCGCGGTCACATAAAATCCCGGTCTGGTCATATACTGCCGAGAGCGATCGGGACGCACGCAATACTGAAGCATGCCATTGCGATTCGGCTCACCCCAGTTCTGCTCATAGGGTTGGTAAATGGCACCACCGTGGATCGCGTACTCGTGAACCACAACATCACAACGACGGAAATCGATCAAATCAGCACGTTTCGCAGTTGAGCGCCGCGAATAATCGACGAGCAATACCGAATAGGGATCCGCCAAGTTCCGTTGAAAGCGCCGCAATCCACGCAAAGCCTCGCGCAGGGCCTGGCGATTCAATCTTACCCTCTGGGAATTTTGCCCAGCTGCCAGGCGTTCAACACAGGCGTCGTATCGATCCGCAGGTCTCGTCTGCGCAAAAGTAACCGGCGCGTTCACAAACAGAACAAGGGCCAAGATCATAAATAGCAGCAGTTTCATGCCTTGAGCTTTCAAATCGGTTGTCATCACCTTCGACCCTTGTAAAAAGGCAAGAGCAACTTCAAGGCCACCCTACTTTGATCCCCGAACGAGCTCAACTCCTATTGACCGTTAGGTAATGGCGAACCAGGTCAATGGGCCCGCAAAAATTGGTACCTTCGCCCGTGGGAACGCCTGTTTTCGGCATCACTGTGTCATGAAGGTCGCCTTTAGAGCGAGGGGTTTGCCCGGGCGTGCTTTCGAACCGAGCCAGCCCAAGGCGGTGACCTCTACTCGATACCCCAACGAGCCATCCTCATTCCAGGGTAAATCACCAATAGTTTGCCTCTCAGCGGTATAGGTACCTAATGCCTTGATTTCGATCTCAGGCACCTTTGTATTAAAGGTGATTTTTCTTCCATCTACGGCAAACACGTTGGTCTTGAAACCCGTGATCGTCACGAGTTTATCAGTCGCGACTGTGTACCGCGCGCTAAACCACGGTGCAGACACTCGCACAGGCCCCTTAGCAGTCGGCCGTACGGTATCCGCAGTGATCACGATCGGATTTCCAGGAGAAACAGTAAGTTTCATCGGAGAAACCCCCGTCGATCGAGGTACACAATTGATCAAATGGCGATCACCAACGCCGACTTCCTGCAGGTAGAACACCGAGGCTTTCTCTTGAGTACGTCCCATCCGCTGTAGATTAATGGTGAATTCAGGTTCGAGAGGCGAACGTAAAGTTAATGGATAAACTGTGCCCACGGCTTCGGGCCATTGACCAAATTGATCGGCAACTTTGTTGTAGACAATCACACCATCGAGCATCGTGAACTGCGCGATCTGCGCACGACCACCATCACTACTCGGATAGACAAAGAACCGATAGGCTTTCTGGCTATCTCTTTGGCTATCTCTTTGGCTATCTCTTTGGCTATCTCTTTGGTCATCTCTTTGGTCATCGATCCTGGTGTAACATTCTTTTGCGTTCCGAGGCACGCCCTTCATAACCGGCGTAAAGGCAAAATCAGAAAACAAATGTGCGACGATCTTGCGCGCATGCCGCGAATTCTTAGCTCCCGCCATCGACCTTTCTAGACGGTAGACCGCTTTATGCACGTACAGAGCCGCCTGATTGACCACATCCATGGCGTCCCAAATCTCCCGATCAACCAACAGAATTTGATTATCTTGATAAAAGGCAAGTTGCTCGAGTGCACAATCTTTTGAGTTCGGTAGTACGACCTCAGCGGCATCATCGACGGGTTTCAGCCCCACTCCTGGGGGCAGCAGACGAAAATCTCTTACCGCCTTGGCGATTAAGTTGTTACTTAGATCAAAACTAATGAAATCTTCGAAAGTTAACTGCAGCTTATGCTGAACAACATGCAAACTCGCTTCGACAGTCGGTCCGGGAGAGAAAATCGGCAATCGATAAGTCACTCGTCCTTCGAAAAGATCCAGGAGCTCCACTGAGGTGATTTTCCGATTTGCATCGCGACAGACTACTGCCTTACCGCCACCGCTTGAAGCGGCACCCGCATGAACTGACGGTGCGAAGGCCAAAACCGACAACACCGGAAAAACGAAAGCCAAACCGAAAAATCCTGGCAACGCCATATCCCCTCCTTGGAAATGAAACATTAATCACTGTTTCTACGATCCGTGCCTAATGCACAGGGCGCAATATAATATTACTTTACCTATTAACCGAAAGTTAATAAGGTTATTAACTCCGATGTACGACTACACTGATTACAAGACCTTCTTGAAAATGCGCCTCGAACGCGGGACCCAACGACTTCTGGCCGAGCATATTGGCTGTCAATCCGCGTTTCTATCACAGGTCTTGCGTGGGAAACCCCATCTCTCGCTCGAACAAGGCATTCTCGCCAGCGAGTACTTTCACATGAATAGTTCTGAGCAAGAATACTTTATATTGGCACTCCAGCATGGCCGTGCCGGCTCAACTAAGTTGGGTGATTACTTCGCGGCAAAAATGGCGGCGTTGCGCGAAGTTCAGCAGCGAGTCGACAGCCAGCTCGGTGCCTTTGATGAACTGGGCGGTTTGAGCAAAGCTACTTACTATTCATCGTGGAAGTTTGCGGTGGTTCTTATTTTACTGACCTTGCCCACCACGAATCAAAACCAACTCCTGAAAACACGAACCGGACTCTCCGACCGCGAGATTGAAAAAATCATCGAATTTTTGAAAAACTCCGGCCTCGCCGAGAAACGCTCCGGGCGCTGGCAGCCGACAAAAATGCGTATTCACCTGAGGCCAGATGACATGCTCATTGGCACGCACCATAAGAACTTTCGCAACCTTTGCCTCAATCGCCTCGAAGATCTTAAGCCCGACTCACTTCACTATTCGTCAATCATGGCGCTCTCAAAGACTGATGCCGCCAAAGTGAAAAGTCTCTTGCTGGCAACATTAGCCAAAGCCGAAGGCATCTTGAAGCCCTCTCCTGAGGAAACGGCGCGCATTTTCTGTATCGATTACTTTGAACCGTAAATCCACTCAAGCGCGATGAAAAACGCGCTTGATCTTATAGAACTGCCCTGGCTCAGCGAGGAGAATCGCCAATAGGTCATCAGTTTCACGCGAGATCACCCGCACCGGCGGAAGAGCCGTAGCAGGGTCCTCAGGAATCGCATTTACAAAACGCAATAGATCAGCTCTCACTCGACCGGAAATCTGACCGTTCTTCAACAGACGCTCGTCAGCACCTTCCACATACACTTCTTTAAAATGCGGCAGACTGTCTTTTAGCGCAATCCAAGCCGGACCAATTTCAGATCCATGACGTTCTTTCCGGGCATTCCACTTGCTCTCGAACTCTTCCAGGCTGATGGCCTCGGCGATATCAAACGGCTCACTGTGAACGCGTTTTAACGTCTCCACCGTACCGCCACAACCAAGTCGCCGTCCAAGCTCGTTAGCCCAAGCGCGAATAAAGCTACCTTTGGAACAACTAAGTCGCACGGTGACGCGAGCTTGCTCAACTGCTACTGCCTCGACATCATAAAAATGCATCGCGCGATTCGGTACCGTAGCCGGGGTCTCGCCTTTATGCGCGAACTCATAGAGTCTCTTGCCATCCACTTTCACTGCCGAATGCACAGGAACATCCAGCATCAAAGTTCCGCTCATGTCGGCAACAGCGGCACGGATTTTTTCTTCCGAGAGATCAACCGGGCATTCTTCAAGGACTTGTCCAGTAATATCCATGGAATCGGTGCGCACACCCAGGCGCACGGTAACCTCATAACTCTTATCACCATTGAGGAGATAATCAGAAACCTTTGTCGCTTCGCCGATCAACAGCACCAAAAGGCCACTAGCCAAAGGATCTAGCGTTCCCGCGTGACCAATGCCACGAATACCGAGGATTCGCCGCACCTTATGAACAACATCATGACTCGTAAGCCCTGATGGCTTGTCGACGAGCAAAAGACCATTCATTGGATTCATTGATTGTCGCCAGATTCGTGACCAGGTTCGTCGCCAAAATCTTCATCGTCACCGAATTCATCTTCGGAGACAGGAGCCTCTTTGCCGCTTTTGATCTTGAGATCACGTAAAATGCTCTCAACACGCAACGCATGTTCAAAACCATCGTCGTAGAAAAACGTGATTCGCGGACAATGCTTCATCTTCAAACACCGATTGAGTTCAGCCTGAAATTCATGCGCGTGCTCCTGAAGAGCGTCTACCGCTTGCTGATGAACCAACTGCTGAGCTTTTTCATCTTCAGCGGTCGGATTTGAAACCGTCGCCGGGACCATCAAGGTCACCAAAACCTTTGCTGTCCGCAGATCGCGACTAACGATCACACGGGAGGCGGAAACAATACCCGGCAATTCACCGCGAAAGCCACGAATGAGGTATTGACCGATGACTTCGCGAATCTCTTTTTCAACACGCTGAAGGCGCCGGCCATCGGAGGAACCTTTAGCTCCTCCGCCACGGGACTTAGGACTATTTTTCTGGTTACGGCTCAAGACTCAACCTTTCAAAGGACCATCGCTTAAAGTTCGCGAATGACCGATTCTTTCACAAACGCTTCGATCATATCACCGACTTTAACGTCGTTGAAGCTCTCGATGCCGATACCGCACTCGTAACCTTGAGCCACTTCTTTCGCATCATCTTTGAAGCGTTTCAGCGAGCCGAGCTTACCTGTGTAGATGATCTTACCGTCACGCACCAAGCGAACCTCGGCATTGCGCGTGATCTTGCCATCAGAAACGAACGATCCAGCGATCGTTCCAATTTTCGGCACGGTGAAGATATTGCGAACTTCCGCACGACCAAGCTGCTTCTCGACAATATCGGGAGCGAGCAATCCAGCCAGCGCTTTTTTCATGTCGTCGACCATTTCGTACACGATCGTATAGGTCTTGATTTCAACACCCAAACGTTTCGCTGCCGCCTGCGCGCCGTTGTCAGGTCGCACGTTGAAACCGACGACAACACCCTTGGCCGTAGATGCCAGAAGAACGTCAGACTCATTAATGCCGCCAACCGCCGAGTGAATGAGCTTCACCTTCACTTCGGATGTGCCGACTTTCTCAAGCATACCTTTGATCGCCTCACTCGAACCCGCCACATCGGACTTAAGCACGATCGCGAGTTCTTTGACATCGCCGGCCTTAAGTTTCGAGAACAGATCCTCAAGCGAAACTTTTCCTTTCACTTCGGACGCTGCGGCTGTTGCTTTACGAGCGGCCGCAATATCAGCGGCTGCTTTTTCATCAACAGTTACGTCAAAACGATCACCCGCCAGCGGTACCTCAGATAAGCCCAGTACCTCAACCGGCACAGAAGGACCTGCCGATTTCACGCGCTCGCCACGATCATTAATCAACATACGCACGCGACCCGCGACTGAACCAACCACCAAGGACTGACCGATCTCCAGAGTTCCGTCTTGGACCAATAGAGTCGCCACAGGTCCACGGCCCTTATCCATACGGCTCTCGATCACCAGACCTGTCGCCGAACGCTTCGGATTTGCCTTAAGTTCCTCGACTTCAGCCACCAGATAGATTTGCTCAAGCAGCTCCGGCAGACCTTGTTTGGTCAACGCCGAAACAGGCACATACATCGTATCGCCGCCCCACTCTTCGGGAACCAATTGTTGTTCGGTGAGCTGTTGCTTCACTCGTTCTGGATTGGCGCCCTGTTTATCCACTTTATTTAGCGCAACGATGATTGGAACTCCCGCAGCCTTTGCAT
>SXRI01000084.1 GCA_005793615.1 Bdellovibrionales bacterium | reverse complement strand
GAAACTCGAGTTTGAGCGAGTACAAATCAGTTTCTCGAAGACTCTCCCAATCATGCCGGCCGCGAGCCAATTCCCGAAGCTGCTGAAGAGGCTCTTGAGCACGCGTCTCACGGGCTTTTAACAGGAGACTCAGCTTTGTTAAATTGAACTGATCATGACTACCAGCTACTGAAACCAAGCGTCTGGCCGCCTCAACTTCGGCATGCGTTCGTTTAAAATCATCTGCCAGTAAAAAAATCTGCCCGAGGATGGTGTGGCAATTACTTTCAGCCTGCTTATGCCCCTCGCGTCCCGCGAATTGCCTAGTTTCGTCAACAAGACTAGCAGCTTCTTGAAACTCACCACACTCAACAAGTGCATAAGCAAGATTGACTCGTCCATTCAATATCGAGCTAGGTGTGAGCGGCATTTGCAAGTATTCGCGAAGAGCAGGTACGGCTAGCCCGTAATCCCAGTTGAGAAAACACCCAAACGCCCGATAGAGGAGCGCCTCAGGCGCTTCAGCGTAATCGACTCGACTCAAGATCTGCAAAGATTCATCGACCGCTCCCGAACGCAAAAGAAGCATGGCGTACTCGGCACTCTCTCCTGGCGTGGCTTTATGCCCTGCTTGCTCCGAGCGCCGCAAGTCGCTGAGACCAACAACCGGGCCGAGGAGCTTTAGGCCAAGCGTGTACAGCCCCGCTCGACGACAAATACGAGCTAAGGGAAGTCGCCACTCGCGGGCGACACGTTTACTATTTAAGCGCGCCAAGCGCCGAGAGACATCGATTGGACGACCAGCGCGGATGTCAGCTTCGCAATTTTGTAGAAGAGTCTCATATCGAGTCATTCTCGAAATCCCCGAGGAGAAACCACCGCCTCAGGTACTGCATCGGCGCGGTCTAGCGCGCTCTTAAGTGAAATTGGTCAAATCTTTCAGTCGCAAAGCGAGAACCTTGAGCCTAAACTAATAAAGAATCGAGCACGGAGCATCTGCAGAGAACAGGGCGGGGTTCACTTTGCAACTTTTCAAGCGCCAATGGCGATTACTACTCGTAAGTGGCGTGGCCTGCTTGGCCCTCGTCTCGCTCTTTCAAAACTGCACTCACCGCTCGTCGATGGAGGATTCTACGCTCCAATCACAAGGCGGTGGCGGCTTTGACAATAAAGTTTTCCGCACTTATTCCACTTGCCCAGACGGCTCTATCGGTGTCGAAAGCGAGATTGTCGTCGCAAAAGACCTCATATCGGCCACACTTGTGCGTCGCGACTGCCAAATTCTCGCGAGTCCTGTGTCGATCCCGATGAGCAATCTCAACTTCGCTACCGGCGACTCCACAATTCTATCGATGAACGGGCGAGTTTATGACCAGCAAACCAGCGCGGCACAACAGCGGGTGACACTCGCCTTCTGTCGCACGGAGACCACCACTCCACAAGTTCAGGGCCTGGTTTGGCAAGTAAACGGCGATCCTCAGGCACTAGAAGGCAGTGTGACCGAAAACGATGGCGCAGGTTCGGGAGCACTACGTGTTCAACCTGTAACTATCCAAGATCCCAAACTCTTCGCTACAACCAGTGGACAATCAAGTCACTTCATCCTGCGTTTGACGTCGGCATCAAGTGCGACGTTAACCTATTCGCTAAATAGCGCCACTGAGGCGACAGTACCTACACTCACATGCGCCACCCAAGTGCCACCGCTCTACATCTCTTCCAGCCTCTTTGGGATGCACCACCACCGGCATAACGGCGTAGATCCGCTTCCTGCATCCGCGAATGGCCTCAACAATATCGGCA
Organism: Bdellovibrionales bacterium; assembly: GCA_005793615.1. Lineage (GTDB taxonomy): Bacteria > Bdellovibrionota > Bdellovibrionia > Bdellovibrionales > JAMPXM01 > SXRI01. Next base: position 2,223 of record SXRI01000084.1, on the reverse strand, counting down.
GTATTACAACATGGGGAATGGAAGGTCTTTTCTGGTTCAACCTCAACCCAGCTCGAGGAACTTACGAATGGTCCCAGCTCGATCGCCTCCTTGACCAAGCTTTGCTTAATGGCACTGATGTGACATTCACTTTTGGCGGAGTCCCGGAATGGGCGACGGCCGCTTGCGGCAACCAAGTCTGGGACGCGAGCGGCCGTTATGGTTGCTCCAATCCACCAAATAATTTTCAAGATTGGGACGACTTTGTCACGGCAATCGTCACGCACGCCGCTGGTCGCATCAAGTACTGGGGTATGTGGAACGAACCTGAAAACACGACTTACTGGACTGGCGATACCGCAACAATGGTCACACTTGCACGACGTGCGCATCTGATTATCAAGGCACTTGATCCCAAAGCCATCATTGTAAGTCCTGCGCCGAGTTCCGAGGTGTGCACGCGGGGCACATACACGGGGCCAGCTTGTTGGCTCAATGACTACTTTAGCGCAGGCGGTAAAGCCTATACCGATATTGTCGCCTTTCACGCCTGGCCTTCAGCCGGAGGAGCTCCGGAAGAAATTCTCGGCACAGTTTCGAGCCTACGCGGCCTCATGGATTCATATGGACTTGGTGGACAGCCCATCTGGGATAGTCAGTCAAGTGACTGTGGAATCCCCGTCAGTGATCGACCAGCATATGTTGCACGTTTCTTATTAATGCATATGTCTGCAACCATCTCGCGCCACTATTGGTACGCGTGGGATAACACCTCCTGCGGTGAACTCTGGCACCAGACAAGTGGGCTCAATCCCAGTGGCATCGCCTACTGGGAGATTTATCGTTGGACAGTGGGCTCCACGCTAGTTAACGGCTGTACCGCTGACACGCAAGGAAACTACATTTGCGAATTCCGCCGCGACAACGGCTCACGCGCACTCGTGCTTTGGAATCCTGCTGGCGTTGTGAACTATGTTATCCCTGCCGGCTTCACGAAAATCCGCGATCTCAGCGGTACCACCACCCCCTTGGCAGGTCCGGCCATCCCGACCAGTGGGCGACCGATCTTACTGGAATAACTGGCGCGCCCCGGCTCTTTCGGGAAGCACCACGAAAAGCCTTGTACCTAAAGAATAGCTCCTCCAAAATGATCCACCTGTACAGCCATTTTGTTGTGGTTGAAAACAGGCCGTCCGCGAGTAACATCCGCGAGTAACATCCGCGAGTAACATCCGCGAGTAACAAGAGAGGCATCTATGGATCCACTAGAAGAGTATCTTCGAAACATCAAAATAAAAGGGTCTTATTTAAAGACTGGTTTAGCCATCCTTGTTTTGACTGTGGTGCTTATGGGTGGATCCTTTATCATTCCACCCGGCCATCGAGGCGTACTTGTCACAATGGGAAAAGTGTCTCCAGTTTTTGCACCTGAGGGGCTTGGATTCAAACTTCCTTTTGTTACCACTGTGATACCCATTTCGGTCCGTCAACAGACCGCTGTTTCTAAAGCGGAATGTTATTCTGCCGATCTTCAGCAAATCAATGTCGAACTGAGAATCCTTTACCGTATTCCTGAAAATACGATTGTTAAAATGTTTCGTGATTATTATGGCGACCCCTTCGATAGCTTGATTTCTCCAAGGGTAAGTGAGGCTCTTAAAGAAGTGACTGCTTTGCAAAGTGCAGAACAGATTGTTAAGAAGCGGGAAGAAATAAAAGCAAAAACTCTCGAGGGAGCGCGCGCGAAAGTTGGCGACCTCCTTGTGATAGAGGACGTAGTGATTCAAAATGTTTCCCTTTCCAAAGAACTTGAAACAGCAATTGAAGCCAAGATGGTTCAGGAGCAAGAAGCTGCAAAAGCGAAGTTCACCCAGGCTAAGGCCGAAATCGAAGCCCAGACCGCAGTTATTAGAGCGAAAGGTGAAGCCGAGGCCATTCGTGTCCGAGGTAGAGCCGTTCAAGACAATCCGGGCTTGGTGCAGTTACAGATTGTTGAGAAATGGAACGGTATTTCGCCGCTGGTTATCGGAGGCGGCTCTGGTGCCAACATTTTATTGCCCATCGACGGCTTGAGATCAAAATGAGTTCTCAGCGAGTTCGCCTCACCAGATATATAATCCTAATGATGTGCCGTCAAAACGGCACGTTGACTTGCGCTGGGGCAAAGCTTCGCAAAAACCCATTTGCTGAGCTAAAAAACAAACAACATTTTCACTTTGGCAACACCAAGATATCAGAACTTGG
>SXRI01000083.1 GCA_005793615.1 Bdellovibrionales bacterium | reverse complement strand
CTTAAGAACCAAGGGCGTTCGCCCGACGACTACAAACAGTTCTGGTGTGATCCAGAGGCGACTGTCGTGCAGTTTTTAGGTCAGGACAACGTATTCTTCTACGTGATCATGCAAGGAGCCATGTGGCTTGGGGCGCAGAAAGACACTCAATGTTTGCCCGTCGCCGGCGAACTTCAAATGACAGAAATCTTGAGCGTGTTCCACCTCATGGTTAACGGCGATAAAATGAGCAAATCAACCGGCAATTTCTACACCGGTGACCAACTGGTCGATGAGTTGGGATACTCGCCTGATCAGGTTCGTTATTTCTTGGCGATGCTCAGCTTACCGGTTAAGGCATCCAATTTCGATTTCGAACAGTTTGCTGAAAGAAACAAATTTTTGGCCGGCCCTATGAATGCGGCATTTGAGAAGCCGATTTCAGCCTGCCACTCTAAATTCGACGGACGAGTGCCTGATGGTCGCTTGATTCCGAAGGTTGAAGCCGACACCATCAAGATCGTGCAGATGTATCTACGCTCGATGCAGAAAGGCGACTACTCTACCCTGCTCGGACAAGTTGAAAACTACGCGCGCCAGATCAACTCACTCTTTACGCAGTTCAAGCCGCACGATGACCGCGCTCCCGAACAAGAACGCCGTGATGCTCTTTACTCTTGCTTCTATGTTCTCAAGAATTTGCTGATCATGCTGGCGCCGTTTGCGCCGTTCACCATGAACGAGCTTCGTCAATCACTCAACCTGCCGGAGTCAGTTTTGCGAGCGGATGAGCTTGGCACGGGCATTCCCGCCGGTCATGAGATCGGAGCCAAGAGAACGTACTTCCCCGCGGTCGAGGGCGCGCAAGGTTAATTTACCCTCTTCATTCACTCAGGGGCCTGAGTTGGTTTACCCTGGGGAACGACGGTTTTAGGGTGCTGAATATCACGCGAGGAAATTATGCTGGAAACCAATTCCTTGCAGTTCTTTCGCAGTTTATTCAGGTAAATGTCCTTGCCCTCCTTCAAACAGGTTTCCGCAAACTCATTGAGAGCATTGGCTATCATCTTGCTGTGCATTTCACCGAACCGATGAGTCTTGCTATCGCCGGTTCGTTTGAAAAACGCAGCTTCTGCATATTTGTCATTACCAACCGGAACCCAGACTTTCATTTCAGAGGTACCAAAGCCGATGTCTGGTGGACTGCAGCTGATAGTGAGTTTTTGGCAGATCAGATCTAAGGTTTGGCGGTCACGCGTGTTGTTGATCTTGTCATAGGCGTAGGCGCCAGCCCACGCCGAACCGGCTGCGCCACCGACAACTGCTCCAGCCGCCAAGTCAAACAAAGTCGCCCCTGCCTTCAGCAGTAAAGAACCTGGAATACGAGACATCAAAAGACCGCCAGCGAGCACTCCGCCCCCCAGTGGGCCAGCGAATCGAGCGACTGCACCCTGCGCAGTCTCGCCCGCAAGATTGGGGTTGCCAGACAGAGCGATAATGTTGACCATTTCAAGCATACCCTTTTTTCCTTCGTCAACCTTGGCGCTCTCCGCGAGAGCATCACTACAAGGGAGAATCCGCCATTTTGCGGCTGTCTTCGTAGGACGATTCTCAATAAAGTTGACCAGTTCGAAATAGACTTTATCGAGCTGTTCTGTTGAGTGACCTGCCAAGTGATCTATAGAACGGTCCGTCCAAACACGTCCTTGATAAGAGAGTTTCATGGGGGAAAAGGAAAGAATTTTGATTCCAGTGTTCACTCCATCTGCCAAGAAAAATTCTTCTTTTCCGGCTCGTGAAATCTCCATCCGCGGGAGTAAACCACTTTCAGAACGCTTAGCGAGGTCGATACTGATGGCCGTAACGGCCTCTGTTTGTACCCCCGCTTGTTTTAGAAAGTACCGGATCATGTTGATCGACCGCGCGGCATCTAAACCAAGTTGAGACTGTTCGCGTGGAGTTAGGGATATCTTAGCCAAGGCAGGGCATGGTGTCGCCACCCAAAACACCAACCAAAACACCAACCAAAACACCAAGAAACGGGTATACGTAATGCTCCGTTTTCTGGAGGGTTCAGTAGCAATACTTAACAACGTTTTTGATTTGAAAAGAAGCCAACTGATCATGTGATGAAGCTCCGCTGTGGGCAATCTGAGTTAAGCGTTTACGCAAATTCTAGCATGGCCAAATATGAGAGGAAACGGGATTGTAGGGCACAGCCATGAATCATTCCCGTCGACCTCACTACTTTCATGCAATGGTCTTCTTCATGTGGTAGGTTCCCGAGCAACTCTACCGGCCCCGTCAATCCCCTAACTTGGCCGTAACAGCGAGGTTTGAAGGCATGTCACCTTTTCAGCGCATCAATTACAGCGACAAAAAGGAATTTTATCGAGAGCTCGCGACCGAGATCGAAGGCATGCTCGTGAAGACCTGGTTCACAAACCTTGCCAACTTAAGTGCCGCTCTCATGGCCCACCTTCCGGATATAAACTGGGTTGGTTTTTATCTGAGCAGCGGTTCCGAGCTGCATCTTGGCCCCTTCCAAGGACTGCCAGCGTGTCTCACGATTCCGCTCGGGAAAGGCGTCTGCGGCACAGCTGCACTCGAACGCCGCACGATGCTCATCGAAAATGTCGACCAGTTTCCCGGGCACATCGCCTGCGACACCCGCTCGAGATCTGAGCTCGTCATTCCACTTGTATTGCCAAACACCGGACTAACTACCCCACCAGATACCGCGAGCGGGCGCCTCTTAGGTGTGCTGGATATTGATTCTCCTACCCTCAAACGATTCTGTGAAAAGGATCGCATTGGCCTTGAGAGCTTGCTTGGTCCACTTTTGACGAAGAGTCACTGGCCATCTAAATTCATTTAGTTCTTAAGTTGATTACGGTGCCAAACAAAATCGATGCGTCTTAGGCGCGACACGGACGGTGCGGGTACGCCTCTACTCAAGCCTGAGTCCCAAGACTTTTGTCTTGCTCTGGATTGTTGCTATTTTGTTAAGACTTTAAAAAAACTTGCATACGGGGCCGACGAATCTGAAAATAGTCAGACACGATGTCGTCAAACAATTCTGATACTAAAAGAAAACCCAGGGGTAATCCCGGCACGCTTCCCATGAATAAGGAAGGTCCCAGTGATGAGCTTTTTAAGGATGCGGTTATCGAACACGCACCCGGCTCCACTCAACCCTCGCTCAGCGAGCCGGCACCGGAACCGATTCAAGCGACTACCGCGCAAGGCGAAATCAGAACAGGCGCCGAGACAAAAACCGAAGAAGCTGAGGACTGGGCTATCGTTGTCGATGACTCCCTGGCCAGCTCCAACGTGGTCTGCGGCATTCTAAAATCCGTGGGCATCGGATCCCACAGCTTTCGTTCGGCGACGAGCGCGCTCCAATATCTCCGCCAAGCCAGTGAAGCTGAATTCGCAAAAATCATGGTGGTTTTTTCGGATCTGCAGATGCCCGGCATGAATGGCCTTGAATTTCTGACTGAACTCCGCAACGAGCCGCGCACGAAGAATCTGCCGTTCGTGGTGATTTCCGGGCATATTGAAAAGCAAACTCTGCCGAAGTTCGCCGCGCTAAAAATTGATGGCTACATCATCAAGCCCTTCAAGAGCCAGTCGATTATTGATCGCATCACGCACTTGAACACCATCAAAGGAAAAGCCAAGTCGGCTTGAGGCGACCAGTGCCACCCCGTCTTATGCAAGGCATCACAACTTCTTAAAGTTTTGTTATTACGGAGAATTCACCGTCAGGCAGTGCAGCGACTTTAGACGCCGATTGAAAAGGTCTCATTTTGAGGCGAAAGACCAGAAAGCTCTCTAGCACTTGAAAATCGGATCTGGTAAACTAATTTATGGAAGTCGTTGTCAGCCTTTAAACAGCTCTCTCAACACCTTCTCAACAGGAGACGAAAACAATAGGTACATCCATTCTCCGCCCCCAGGAACGCGTGATCGTGATCGGCGTCGGACTTAAAAGTGAATCGTTTGTCGACCTAAAAGAGAGCTTGGCCGAACTTGAAGAACTGGCCCATGCCGCCGGCGGTGAAGTTGTCGGAAGCCTCGCCCAAACCCTGCCGCAATTCAATCCTGCGACACTTATTGGAACCGGAAAAGTTGATGAAGTGAAGGAGCTGGTAACGGAGTCCGGCGCTTCAGTGGTCATCATTGATCATCACCTTTCGGGAATCCAGGGACGCAACCTCGAGAAAGAATGGGGCGTTCGGGTTCTCGATCGCAACCAATTGATTCTCGATATTTTTGCACAGCGAGCGCAAACCTATGAGGGCAAACTTCAAGTCGAACTTGCACAAATGCTCGATCAGTTGCCGCGAATGGTGGATGCGTGGATGGGTTCTCTTTCACGCCAAGGTGGCGGCATTGGCACCCGCGGCCCTGGCGAAACGGCGCTTGAAATGGACCGCCGACGCATTCGCGACCGAGTGAAACAGATCCGCAAACAACTTGATAACGTACGAAGCAATCGCTCCCAACATCGCGCCGCGCGCAAGCGCAACCAAGTGCCGAGTTTTGCGATCATCGGTTACACCAACTCCGGAAAATCAACACTGCTCAACACTCTGACAAAGTCTCAGGTGCTTGCTAAAAACCAAGTTTTCGCGACTCTCGATCCGACAACTCGAAAGGTTCATTTGCCTGAAGGCCCCGGCGCCGTCTTGACCGACACCGTCGGATTTATCCGCAAACTGCCGCCTCAATTGATTGAGGCTTTCAAGGCAACACTTGAGGAATCCGCCGAGGCCGATGTGCTCATCCACGTTGTGGATCTATCGAGCCAGCAGATGCAAACGCAGATGGAAATCGTCAATCAATTGATCAAAGAATTCGGCTGGGATCACAAGCCGATTATCTCGGTCTTTAACAAAGTTGATCGCGCGGCTTTTGAAAAACAATTCCAGGTCAAAGCCTTCCCACGCGTCTTCGTATCAGCGATCACGGGCGAAGGAATCGAGCGTCTTAAACGTATGATGATTGAAAGCGTTCAACAACTGCACTCTGAGGTTGAACTGTTTTTCCCCAAGTCCGAAGAGCATCGCATCTTTGAACTGGGGCGCGAAACTCAAATCACCCGACGTGAGTCAGCCTCGAGCGGCACCATCTGTACCGCGCACATGACACCATCGCTCTTGAGCCGCTGGCGCGACTTTCTGGTCACGGCAGAGTCTGTCGGCTGAGCCATTTGGCTAGCCGAAACGACAGACAAGTCGCATCTTACTCACAGCATGTTTTTACTTACCAATGGATTGACGAAGCGCCAGTCGTTGAGCACGGCGCTTCTCAGCCGCCTGCAGACGCCTGACTTCATCGGGAGTCTCAGGCAAAATGGGTGGCACGAGAGTTGGCTTTTTATCAGCCCCCAATGCGACAAAGGTCAAATACGCGCTCGCCGTATGAAAGGTCTCGCCGGTTTGCGGGTTCTCGGCATCCACACGGACACCGACTTCCATCGAGGTTTTAGCGGCGAAGTTTACTGAGGCCCGCAAATTCACAACCCAACCCTGCATCACGGGCTTCACGAAATTAAGGGCATCGAAACTTGCGGTCACAGCGGTATGGCGACAATGTCGTTGTGCCGCGATCGCCGCACAAATATCAATCCACGAAGAAATTGTACCGCCAAAAACCGTACCAAGCGCATTGGTATGAATAGGCAAAACAATTTCGGTCATCGTCGTCTTCGAAACAGAAACCGGGCGCGCATTCAACATAGTTCACCTCCGCACCAGTCTAGTCCGAGGCTCTACGCAACCCAATCATAAAATTGGAAAGGCTCAACGCCACCAAAAAGAAAAACCAAAAAGAAAAACCGGAGCACAAATGTACTCCGGTCGATCGAGCGGGACCGCCTGCATTCCTGTCAGGCAGAAGCTCAGAGATTTGAACCAAAGACCTTAGGCCTTAGATTCCGAAAGCGCCAACATCGCCGTTCCCAGAACTTCCGGAGCCGATATCGCTACGGATGGGAGCTGCAGTTGCGGCTTGTGCAACAGTAACATTGCCAACCGGGATCGTGTTGACCGCTGCGGCTGCCGGCATTTCTGTCCGAGCTGCTGCTTGAGTCGCCTCGTTCTCGACAAATCCGAGATGCGGCAAGCACCAAACAATGAGCTGTGCGCGCGACTTGACACTCATCTTCTTATAGATGTTCGTCAGGTGAAACTTCACAGTCTTTTCTGTTACGAAAAGTTGGTTAGCGACTTCCTTGTTTGACAGGCCCTTTGAAACGAGCTCTGCAACTTCGGCTTCGCGATTCGACAAACCTTTTTGAATAAGGACATCTCTGAGCATCCTTGCTCCCTCCCGCTATGCGTTCATGGTCTTTTGTTTTGTTCTCGTACTGTCTTTAAACTTAAAAATATTTTATCTCTGCGAGCTGCCTCTCCAATCATCCCGATCAAATAGACAACCTGTATAAAAGTCTGACAGTGCTTTTAAGATTTCGCAAGACTTTGACGAGGCACTTCAAAAAAAATGCTAAAAAACTGGACTGAATGATCTTACTCACACTTTCACCCTAAAGCGCACCGGGCACCAACGAGTGACAACCATTGCGCCAACATTCAACTATAAGTATTGAGAACTATTTTTGATTCGAGCCAATCCACCGAGCGAACATTGCTCCCTGAAGCTTTCGATGACGCAAAATTCACATGCATCGGAGGAACTTTTTGCTTACAATTTCTGACAAAAATTTGGCGCTCCGCAGTTGTCTCTTTTTTAAGCAGGCAGCTAAAGCAACTTTCCTCGCAGCCCGGCCAAGAGCTGCTCCGAACTCTGCACAGTGATCGCTGGCGGCGTGATCCCAAAGACATCATCCAGTTGACGTCCCCAGGTATGCACCTTTGCCCAGCGAACCTCAACCCCCGCATCAAAGAGCGCTCGTGCCGCCTCGGTCAAAGCCCCGGCCTGATCCCGTCCGCGAAAACTAATCACCCACTCGCGCGTGTCTTCGGAAACGACCTCAATCGCGTCGAATCGAACCTTATATGACTT
>SXRI01000082.1 GCA_005793615.1 Bdellovibrionales bacterium | reverse complement strand
TTGCACAAAGGGACAAGGTTTCGAAAAACGAGCAAATTCACCCCATCAAATCCCTCTCTATTTCTAACGAAGCGTGGCATAATCAACCACCTATGAAATCCGAACTTAAAGAAACACAAAAGCCCCGCTCAAAAGCCCTGCTCGTTGGCGTTCAACTTCCACGCGTCAGCGATGAAGAAACCGAGAGTTCACTCATCGAACTTGGCCGCCTGGTCACAACCCTTGGCTATGAAGTCATCGGGCAAATGAGCCAGAAGCGCCCGTCTACCTCGAAGGCTCTGGTCCTCGGCGAGGGTAAACTTCTTGAGCTTGCCCGTTGGACAGGCGGCACGGGCAAAGTCGAAAAGACCATCCAGGTCAAAAAATCCAAGGCCGCAGAGCGTTTTTCAACTGCGACCGATACAGAAGATCTCGATGACGCCGAGGATTTGACCGCTGACGAGGTCATCGCCACAGACGACGAACTCAATTATGAGCAAGATCAAGAGCTGACGGACTCGGACCTCGAAGGCGAAACTGAAACTGACGACGAGGTCGTGACCGACTCCGGCCCCCCTGCTGGTGTACGCGCCGACGTTGTGGTTTTCGATTGTGAACTTACGCCGTCGCAAATCCGCAACCTCGAATCGGCAACCGGGGCACAAGTTTTAGACCGCACCGGCGTGATCATTGAGATCTTCTCTCGCCATGCGCGCACGCGCGCGGCCCGTCTGCAAGTGGAGATCGCTCGCCTCACCTACCTGGCCCCGCGCCTGCGTGAAACCGGAGGCGGCGGCGATCGCCAAGGCGGTGGAATCGGCGGCAAGGGTGCCGGCGAAACTTCGCAGGAATTGGACCGCCGACGTATCCGCGATCGAATCAAAGAACTTAAAGACGAGCTGGCTTCGGTACAGAACGAAAGTGCCCTCCGGCGCAATCGCCGTTCTGAGGAAAACTGCGTCGCTCTCATCGGTTACACCAACGCCGGCAAGTCGTCGCTAATGCGGGCGATGACCGGTAGCGAGATCCTGGTTGCCGATCAGTTATTTGCTACCCTGGAAACCACGGTTCGCCCGCTTTACCCACCATCAATGCCGCGAGTGTTGTTGTCAGACACTGTGGGCTTTATTAAAAAACTTCCGCATGATCTTGTGGCCTCGTTTCGCTCAACTCTTGATGAAGCGCTCAATGCTGACCTTTTGCTCTTTGTGGTCGATTGTTCGGATCCGGCATTTCGCTCACAGCTTGGCGTTACTATGGAGGTCATTACCGAAATCGGCGCCGGCGAAACTCCGCAACGCCTAATTCTCAATAAACGTGATCGGTTAACTGTGGAAGCTCAAGCACAGCTTAAACATGAGTTCCCCGATGCCATCATGCTTTCAACGCGCAATAAAGATGATCTCACGGCTCTTCGCGAACAACTTTTGAGTTTCTTTGAAGGCGAGATGATGGAAGAGGAGCTTTTCGTTCCCTATCAAACTCAGGGAGCAATAGGTGAAATCAGACGAGAAATGCGCGTTCTCGAAGAGTCCTTTGACGCTAGCGGCACGCTGCTGAAAGTCCGCGTACGGCCGGAAGCGTTGGCAAGGTACCGCCGCCGCTTCCCGCAGGAAAGTGATTAACCTCAGTTGGTGCCAGTGGCCTTGGCCTCTGGTCCCGATTTTGAAATTCGATCGACTCTGGGGTATTCGAAATCGTAGAAATGCTTCCAGATCTCTTCTTTGTCCGGGCCGGTCCCGATGACGGTTTGGATCTCTTCCAGTGCTTTGAACATCACCGTCAATCGCTTTTGATCAAGCGCAACGATTCGCGCTTTGAGATCTTCAACTTCTTTGGATTTGTAGCTCTTTGTGGCGACCTTCTTAAAAAGAAGCGACTTCGATTGCCCGATCTCATTACGAATGCTGATCGCATCGTTAAAGGTGCGGATATAGACCGCCATGATCTTGCGCTTTTGCTCCTGCGATAGCCCCGGCGCGCCGATAAAAATCTGCGCTCCGCGCTCGGCGATCGCATCCGGCGACATTGCCGGTGGCTCCGCCTTGACCTGCGCCTCTAAAACCGCCTGATCTTGTTTCTCCTGCTTGGGCGTGGCACTTGTGCACGCTACGAGTCCGGCCACTGCGACAAAAAGAAAAAACGTACCGCTCTTCACTAGTTTACCCCCCGGTTGAGAAATCAAGAATGCCAACACATTATGGCTCAATTCACGCAGAGACATGAAGAAAAACTTCATCATTCACGGCTATTTTAGATTTTTAGCCACTTTCCGCATCGAAAATAGTATCTTCAGTCATCTATTTTTGAGGTGATGAGAATGCGCGCGCCATCGAGTCTAGTTTTTATTTATATTGGATTAGCGACTACTTTCGCTGGCTGTGCCGGCAAGATTGATTCGCCCTTTAATACCACGCCGAAACCAAAGCCCGACCGCGAAATCGCCATTTCCGAGGAGATCCCGCGGATCGTCGGTACTTTCACCGCCGGACAAGCCGGAGAACTCACCATTCATGCCGATGGAACCTATGCGGCCCTCACTTACCAGGAAATCAGTTTTCGCACCGGTGGCCCCTCGCCGACTCGTGACTATTACGCAATGTGCAGGGTCAGTGAACTTGGACGCTTCGATCTTTTTCGCCGCAATGACCACAAACATTTCCGCTTCCATGTCCAAAATGCTGACGTCGTTGATGCCTCCTTTGCCAATAGAGGAACGCGCGAGTTCGATCCCAAAGAAATCTGTACGCTTTTCGCGCAAGCTCGTTTGAAGCAGCCCCTCGTTCAACAGTATGAAGCCATCGGCATGGCTCCCTCGCTGGCCCTCTCGGTTAAATTGTGGCCCCACATCAATGCACCCTCCTATAAAAATGAAAAGGTGACCTTTAGCAAAATTACCGACACCCCCTATGCCGTGGGAACTCTTTATAGCCTCAAAGATAAGCCGGTTGAGGTCACCTCGCTCGTCAGTCGGCTCCTACAAGGTGCCGAGATCCCGAAAACCTCTCGCCCAGGCAATAAATGGCCGGGCGAGGATTTCTCCTATGACGCCGCCGCCGAGGGTGCCGGTCGCTTTACGTTCATCAGTAATCGTTGCGCTTTCGCCGTCGAAATGAAGGCACGGGTAATGGCAAATAATGGCGAGTTGGCAATCTTCCCTGTGGATCTGGTGATCACGCGAGATATCGACACCGAAGCCTCCCGCTCTTATGCCGACTACAGAGGTGATGCCGACAGCAGATACGTATGCGCCAGGTATCGGTCGGAGTTCAAGCAAGAGAACGTGGTGAAGCATGGCATAGCACTAAAATTTGCTAGCTGGATGATGCTGCAGGTTCGCTTTGGATTCCGGGAAATCACCAAGATCCTCCCCGAGCCGCTGGCCAGCGAGGATCGCGATAAGGTTATGCTTTAAATAGCAAGCGTCGGGAGTCAAGCCCGTGAAGGCGCTGTTGGGAATTCCAGCAAAAAAAACTCCGAACTTGGATCCCAAGTTCGGAGTCATAAAAATGTATCAGTTTGATACGGCCGAATTAGATGTCGTGGCCGATCGCGTTTTTGAGCGGTCTCTTAAGAGTGAAGATCGCAAATGATACCGCAACAGCCAATCCAGCAAGCAGCATGAAGAAGCTCTCGCGCGACATTTTCTCATAGAACATGCCGATGTAGCCGCCCATATAGTTACCAAAGAATACCGACAGGAACCACACGCCCATCAACAGGCCGACAAGACGCTTCGGCGCAACCTTGGTCACCAAACTCAAACCAATGGGCGACACATAGAGCTCACCAATGGTCAAAACCAGGGTCGATGCCACCAACCACAGGAAGCTGATTTTGGTCTCAGCGTTCATACCTTGAGTCGCCGGGATCAAAACCATGAACGACGCCGCCAAGAGTGTGCAGCCGATCGCCATCTTGCCCACGCTCGATGGTTCTTTCTTACCCTTCGACTGCCGGTTCCAAAGACCGATCAAGAGAGGCGCAAAAATAAAGATAAACATTGGATTCAATGACTGGAACCAGGTTGTCGGCATGCTCCAACCGAAAACCTCCCAATTGACGTTTTTATCCGCGAAAATCTGCAGCGTATTCCCTTGCTGCTCGTAGACTCCCCAGAAAACGATATTCAAAACGCCAAGGACCAACAGCCCTGCGACTGCGCGCCATTCTTTAGAGGTCATCGCCTCAACCTTGACGTGAGCCGTTTGATCGATTGTATGCTGATCGGTCGCGAGGAAGCGCT
>SXRI01000081.1 GCA_005793615.1 Bdellovibrionales bacterium | reverse complement strand
GTTGGTATTGAGCAGTAAATATAGGCATTTACATGCTGGCGAACTTCTTGACAGGCTTGCGCAATTTCGCGCGCAAACTGCGCTCGTTTCACTATAAAACAAAGTTTGTTTCGATATGGCGCAGTGGTCGAGTCGCCAACGAACCAGCTTGAGACATTTCCCGATGGTGTTTGTCCCGTATCTCATCTTGGACCAGTTTTGCTTGGCTCGGGTTTTGAAACTCCGAATGGTGTTGAGAAGATGTAAAAGGTGTTTCAAAATTTTAAACGAAACGCAAAACAAAAAGGGGTACGTTATGACAGTAAATTCTGTAAAGAGCCCGCGCAATAAACAAGCGGGTTTCTCGTTGATCGAATTGATGATCGTTGTGGCGATCATCGGTATCTTGGCGACTATCGCCATTCCGAACTTTAACCGCTTTCAGTTCAAAGCGCGCCAATCTGAAGCGAAGGCGAACTTGACTGCTCTCTTCATGGGCCAGAAAGCATTTTATACCGAGTGGACCAGCTATGCCTCTGACTTCCGTGATATCGGCGTGAACCTTGAAGGTACTCTTCGTTACCATGTGGGTTTTAACGGTCCGAACACCTTCTCTTATGTCGTAGGTAACCTGCCTGGATTTAACCCCAGCAACGCGGGTCTTTGCGCTGCTGGCGGTACTAATACCTCGGCGGTGGGTGCTGGTGGCGGATGCGCATGTATCAATACGGCGGGTGTAATCGGCAGCTGTATACTTACCCCGGGCATGGCTTTTGCGGCTGCGGCTGCAGCGGGTAGCTGCGCAGCTAACGGTGCTGTTGCTCCGACCAGAACAGCATTCGTCGCGAGCGCCAACGGAACAATTGCCGCGGTTGGTGGTAGCCGAGACGATCGCTGGACGATCACGGATGCGAAAATCACTTGTAATAACCAGTCCGGCTTATAAGCAAGTTGACTTGATTTTGTGTACGCAAATGGTCGATGCTTAGAGTGTTAAGCATCGACCATTTTTTTTGGGTTTAGTAGTTCGCGCGAGTGTAGTGAATGAGTAACGGGATGCAGTGACAGGTTTCACTGTCAGGATAAAGACGGAATTTCGAGGGAATGTTTAAGATGAGTAAGTTCATTCTAGCCTTCCTAACTGGTGTGGCCCTTATTTCCTACGTTGCTATTTTTAGTCCTCCGAGGGCAAAACCAGAGTATCGGTTTCTTTTGCCTCCCAAACACATGAAGTATTTCACCCTTGGGTATGCTGAAAACGTCGCTGATGGAATGTGGATCCGCGTGATTCAGGATCTCGACGTCTGTGAGCTTACCAAAAACCGCAGAGATGAGTATACCCCTGGCCCCATCGTGAACGCTCAATGCCGGCTGGGCTGGGTCTATTCTATGTTGGACGCGATTACTGAGTTGTCGCCAAAGTTCTATCCGCCGTATTTAAACGGTGCCCTGATGTTGACTGTCATCGTCAATGACGATGAGGGCTCGGGAAGAATTTTTGAAAAGGGGATTGCACGGTATCCTAATGATTGGCGTCTAAATTACTATGCCGCGTATCTCTATATTTCCTCGCTCAATAATCTCGATCGAGCCGCCGAACTCTTGGTGCAGGCGGGAAAAAATGGTGCCCCCCAGTGGGTGCACTCGCTCGCCGCTCGCATCTACACCGAATCTGGCCAGGCGCTACTCGCTAAAAGCGTACTAGAGAGCGTACTTGCCAGTGAGGTAGATGAACGCTATGGGCAACGCATTCGTGACCGCCTTGAAGTCGTCAATCAAGTCTTAAAGGGCACCAGGGAAAAGGCCGTATTGCCTCATGAGCAAACTCCGGCTCAATAAGCTGTAGGCGCAAATCAATGTGTAGAACTTGACCGTGGGCTGTTCCGTACCATATTCCTAGAAAACTTCAGTGCCTGCGATCGAAAAGGAACCGAATGAAGTTGGACACCGACCTCTACGAAATACTCGGCGTTGCTAAAGACGCTGATCAAGATGCAATCAAAAAAGCCTATCGTAAGATGGCGATGCAGTTTCATCCCGACAAGAATCCGGGCAGCAAAGAGGCGGAGGAGAAGTTCAAAGAGGCAGCCTATGCCTACGAGATCCTTGGCGAGCCCGATAAACGCGCGAAATATGATCGCTTTGGCCATGCGGCTTTCAATCAGGGAGCTGGAGCTGGCGCGCGTGGCTTTCAGGACGTCGACGACATCTTCGCGAGTTTTTCCGATATTTTTGGTGATTTTTTTGGTGGCGGCATGGGCGGTGGCCGGAGCCGTGGTCGTGGCCGTTCCAATGGGCCGAGCCGCGGCTCGGATTTACGCTATATCTGTGAGGTTCAACTCAAAGATGTGATCTCCGGACTTGAGCGTGAGATCGAATTTGAAACCGACGAATCCTGCACGACTTGCGAAGGTTCAGGGGCGGCCAAGGGCTCCGAAGTGGAAACCTGCGGTACTTGTGGTGGTGCAGGGCAGGTGGTGACTTCGCAAGGATTCTTTTCAGTGGCCGCGACCTGTCCCAGCTGTCGCGGTCAGGGCAAAGTGGTGCGCAACCCATGTAAGCCTTGCCAAGGTAAAGGACGGACCCGTCAAGGGCGGAAAATCCGCGTGAGTATTCCGGCTGGTGTCGACAGCGGCACCCAGCTTCGTGTCAGCGGTGAAGGCGAGGGTGGTTATCGGGGCGGCCCCGCCGGCGATCTCTATGTTGAAATTCGCGTTCGTGATGATGATCGATTTGAACGCCATGGCCTTGATCTTCTTGGCAACGTGCAGATCACTTATCTTCAGGCGCTTCTTGGCTCGGAAATCGAAGTGGAAACTGTTGAAGGCCATGCCAAAATCACGGTCCCGCCGGGTACCAATTCTGGTAGTCGCCTACGAATTGAGCAAATGGGAGTGCCCTCGTTGCGCGGTAATGGCCGCGGCAGCCTTTATTATGAAGTCGATGTCGAACTTCCCAGTAAGTTGACCAAAGATGAGGAACGCTTGCTGCGTGAGATCGCCACGGCTAAGGGCGAGAGTGTTCTGGCGCCTAAAAAAGGCTTTTTCAGGTGAGTACTTGGGGCCCGGTAACTGGGTCCCTTGGCTGTCTCAAATTGAGAGCGGCTTTAGCAGAATTGGCTTTTGCGCGCCGCGAGATTTTCTCTCAATTAAGCCTTTCCTGAGGATCGGCTGAAAAATCAGAAAAAAAAGAGCCCAGCCCGGGAATTTCCAGTTAGAACCTTGACGAAGTCGCCCGGCGCATCACATTTAGAGCGTAATCTAAAAAAATACAGGAGCATGAATATGGGAAAAATCATCGGTATCGACCTTGGAACCACGAACTCTTGCGTGGCAGTAATGGAAGGCGGCGATCCGAAGGTTCTCGTCAATGAAGAAGGCGGACGCACGACTCCGTCGGTGGTTGCCTACACTAAGGATAACGAGAAGCTTGTCGGTCAAATCGCGAAACGCCAAGCGGTGACCAATCCTGAAAACACGATTTATTCGGCCAAGCGCTTTATCGGTCGTCGTTTCGAAGAGATTCAAGAAGAAACGAAATTGGTGCCCTATAATGTCGCAAAAAAGGGTAATGACTGCGGCTTTAAGATTGCTGGTGAGGTGATCGCACCTGAGGAAATTTCTGCAGCGGTTCTGGCGAAGTTGAAAAAGGTTGCTGAAGATTATCTTGGTTCTGAAGTGACGGATGCGGTTATTACCG
>SXRI01000080.1 GCA_005793615.1 Bdellovibrionales bacterium | reverse complement strand
GCATGTTTGCTCTTTAATTAGCGAAACACCAAACGCCCCCTATTTCGGCCAAAATTTTAGCCAGGAAGGGCGACGGTTAGATCCGGCCTATACCTTCAAGACCCCAGTATCTCGCCGTCGGACCCAGCTCTTCTTCGATTCTGAGCAGTTGATTGTACTTAGCGGTGCGTTCGCCGCGACAGAGGCTACCGGTCTTGATTTGTTGACAGCTGAGCGCCACCGCAAGATCGGCAATCGTTGCGTCTTCTGTTTCACCACTTCGATGCGACATCACAGTACGCATGCGATTACGCTGCGCTAATGCGACAGCGTCGCAAGTCTCACTAAGAGTACCGATTTGATTAACCTTCACCAATAGTGCATTCGCAGCCTGCTCCTTGATGCCGCGAGCGACACGCTCAGGGTTGGTCACGAACAGATCATCCCCCACGAGTTGCACACGGCTACCCTCGGCCGCGGTGAACGCCTTCCAACCGGCCCAATCATCCTCGGAGAAACCGTCTTCAATACTGACCAGCGGAAACGCCTGCATCCATGAACTATAGACCTTGCCAAGCTCGGTCGAGGTCAGCGTGCCACCCTCCCAACGGTACTTACCGTCCTTGAAAAGTTCAGTGGCTGCGACATCGAGAGCCAGAAATACGTCTTGGCCGGGCTTATAGCCAGCACCTTCGATGGCTTCCATTAGGAGATCGAGAGCTTCGCGATTGTTCTTAAGGCGAGGCGCAAAACCACCTTCGTCGCCGACTCCGGTAGACAAACCTTTTTTATTTAGAATCTTTTTCAACGTATGAAAAATCTCAGCTCCCGCACGCAGCGATTCGCTGAACTTCTCCTGCACGCATGGAACGATCATGAACTCTTGGACATCGACGCCATTATCGGCGTGGGCACCACCGTTGACGACATTCATCAGAGGCACCGGCAGGCGATAAGCATTGCTGCCCCCGACGTAGCGGAAAAGCGGTAGCCCCGCGGTAAGTGCCGCCGCTTTTGCACAAGCCAGCGAGACGCCGAGAATCGCGTTGGCGACGAGTTTCGCTTTATTCGGCGTACCGTCGAGCTCACAGAGCAATCCATCAATAGCGACCTGCTCGCTAGCGATGCGACCAAGAATTTCCGGAGCAATGACTTCGTTCACGTTGCTGATCGCTTTGCGCACCCCTTTTCCAAGGTAGCGTTTGTCACCGTCACGCAGCTCGACAGCTTCGTGTGCGCCAGTTGAGGCCCCTGAAGGAACTGCCGCTCGCGCCGAGGCGCCGCTAGCGAGTAGAATTTCAACCTCGATAGTGGGGTTGCCGCGACTGTCCAGAATTTCACGGGCATGACAACTGGTGATTTCGTTCATTTTGGCTCCTATTTACCTTGGAGGATGTTGTAACTGTTGAAGCTCCGCGACGACTTTGCGTACGGTTTGCGGGCCTTCGTGCACGACAAACTCCCAGTCAACACGGCGCATGGCCTCTTTAACCTGCTGAGTTTGTCGTCCTTGCCCCACTAAGAGCGTAATTAGCTGCTGACCTCGAGCGATGTAATCGCCCAAACGATAAAGATCATGAAGAGCACCAGTGACACGCTCACTGATTTCGGATTCAGCCCCATCCGACAGGGGCGCCGCGACTCGTGTTGCTGAACGCAAGCTCTCGATTTCGAGGTCTTTGGCGATCAGCTGACGTTTCATTTCTTCAAGTTCTTTTTGGCTAGTTTCGAGATTGTGCAAAATGTTGCGCACCAACTCAGGATTCAGTGAAAGATCCGTCGGTTCGCTCTCGCCAAAGAGACTCGCTTGTCCTTCGGACCAGGAAATGGTCACGCGGCTATTGTCCCAGCCGACACTCGCCATGGGCTTGGCGATATAGGTCGGCAGAGCCTCGAGCGCCGCCCGCAGATAGCTGGTGACGAAAGGAAATTGCATCTCAGAGACCGGAAGCACGAAACTAACACTTTCAGAACTACGCTTAATGTCACCCGTCGGTGGTGCCGGACTCACGAAGTAGGAAAGAAAGCGCTCAGGCTGAGCATAAAGATCTTTAGGTGTCTGCACCATTCGAAGAACACTATCGAGCACACCCCATGATCGTAGGTCTTTACATTGGTGACCAACAGCGACGATCAATGCTTCGCCGGGCTCATCATCACTGAGAGCGCGAGCACTGTAGGTTTCATGGACCTGTCGAAGAATGTTCTCCATCTTTTCAGCTTCGAGCCAGCTTGATGGATCGTGCAAAAACTCCGCTGGCCAGTCGCATTTTTCATACAAAGACTCAAGGTCCTCGCCACGACGGTCCAGATAGTTCAAAACGGAATGAGTAATTTTGCAGCTAAATAGCACGAGGAGGTTTTATATGGCCTAGGGAGCGCAGACAAGCCCAGTGAATAACGTGCTGAGTAAGTAAGCAGACTGCGGCGCGCAGACGGGTGCTTAGACCGGTCCCTAGGTCGGGCAGGTACCGCAATGCGAACCAGACTGGATTTTTTTAAATAAAAGCCGATAAGTCGAGCATAGTAGCGCTATGGGTTATCGCCGGTCTAGTGGTTGCAACGATTTCAGTTTCGATCCTGGCTGCGGCGTTTTCAGTATCTGGTCTGAGTGACCTATTCTCAGGGGCCACAACTGCGGTCATCGCAATGTCGTCGTCACTAGAACTCGCGAAATTCGTGTTAGCCGCCTTTTTGCATCAGACTTGGACGCATCTCAATCTTATCTTCAAATCCTATCTTCTGGTTGCGATCGTAATTTTAAGCGTGATCACGAGCATGGGCATCTTCGGGTTTCTCTCGAATGCCTACGAGGCAACGTCGTCCACTCTAGAGGGCGAGACCATCAAAATCACGGCCCTTAAAAACGAACTCGCTCGGGTCAACGATGACATCAATCGGATCAACAAATCGATCGACGAAATTCCGGTAAGTCGTATCACCAAAAAAATGAAAGCACGAACCGAGGCCGAACCGATTATCGCTCAGCTGCAAACAAAGATCGGTCAAATTTCGAAGAACATCGTATCCGCCGATCTGCACATTCTCGAAGTCAAAAAGAAAGTCGGTCCGTTGATCTACATCGCTCGCGCTTTCAAGGTCGATATCGATACTGTGGTGAAGTATTTGATTCTAGTCTTCGTCACCGTTTTTGATCCGCTCGCGATCTGCCTGGTTCTCGCGACCAGCCACGCAATGGACCTTCGCCGCCGGGCGAAGTTCGCTATCCCGATTCCGACCCCACACCCGATGATGGCTCAGGAACCTATTGCGCCTGTTGTTCAATTTCATCCCCAGCCGATGCCAGATTCTCAGCCCAACTCTCAGCCCAGCTCTTTGGTGCAACCTCCGCCTGCGACCAATGTCGTGGCCGCAACCGGCACCGATCCGGCACCAAACTCGACCATATTTCCGAGCCCGGAAGCACCTACGAACGCCGACGTCATTCAGATGCGCTTCACTGATGATAAAGACCCGGTGTAAACACCATGAGCAACAAACTCCTTCACCGTGAACGCTACATCCAAATCGGCGGCATGCTTCTACTGATTTCACCGTTCTTTAATCTTATCGTGTCGATCGCTCTCGATTCTCCTCTTCAGAACCGGTGGAGTCCGGCTTCACTGATGATCTTCATAAAGAGTATCAAAACAAGCTCATGGATC
>SXRI01000079.1 GCA_005793615.1 Bdellovibrionales bacterium | reverse complement strand
GTATCTCCTTGTTGTTTCTGTCATAGGACATCTTGTTAGCAAGGACGGGAGCATCATGCTGGAGTGAGGTTTTGGCAAGAGGGTTTCTAAAAGCCTCAGAGTATTTTTGGCAAAATACCTGTTGGGATTTGCGTCGCGTCAGTGGGGGGAATGTTTTCTTTCTGTTTAGCTGACTTGGATCATTGAAAAACATTTGCCTTTTTCGCGAGATCTCCCGTCTCGTACACGGCCTGAAACTAATAAAGTTCCGGCTGCCAAAATTTTAGCGGCAATCATCGCTCACCATGCTAACCTGCCATTCGGGATTTGTGACAAGCAGGGGTGTGAAGTGGTTGCATTGTTAGCAGTTGTCTCCGCCGTGGCCGTGATCAGTAGTGTGGCGCTCGTTTGGAGTCGCATCGCCCTCGGGCGCGCCCGCGCGGAAATTCTGCAAGCCAGAGCCGCGACGATCATCGCTGAATCGAGGGTGCAACTTTTAGAAGCACGAGCGCAGGATCTCATGCAGAGTGAAGAGCGTTTGCGGGTTTCGGCACGAGCCGAGTTTGAAAATCTCGCCAACCGAATCATTGAGCGTGAGTCGCGCACCTTTCAGGAGTCGAGTGAGCGCGGGATCGAGCGCCTGCTCACACCTCTCAGAGAGCGTTTAAAGGAATTTGAAAAACGCGTCGAAGATAGCTACCTGGCCGAGGGGCGTGAACGCCATGTTCTAAAGGCCGAAGTTGAGAGACTCATCCAATTGAACGAAAAAATCGTCATCGAGGCCAATCATCTCACGGCGGCGCTGAAGGGTGATAGTCAGTTTCAGGGTGATTGGGGCGAGTTGGTGCTCGAGACTATCCTTGAATCCTCCGGACTACGAGAGGGAATCGAATACACACTTCAGGAGTCGTTCATCGGTGTCGACGGTGATCGTTATCGGCCGGATGTGGTCGTGCGCCTGCCGGACGAAAAGCAGATCATCGTCGATTCGAAGGTGAGTCTCACGGCTTTTGAAGCCTACTCAAGAGCCCCCGAAGGGCCTGAGCGAGAGAGGCTGCTCAAGGCGCACTTGCAGTCGTTAATGAACCATGTCGATCAACTCGCCGAAAAGCACTATCCACGACTCAAAAATTTGCGAACGCCGGAATTTGTTTTTTTGTTCACGCCGGTCGAACCTGCGTACTTACTGGCAATGCGGAAGGATCCGGAGTTGGCGATGTATGCTTGGAAGAAGGGGGTCGCGATCGTGACCTCAACCACGCTGTTTACTTCGCTCAAAACGGTTGCCAGTATTTGGCGACTTGAAAATCAGAATCGCAATGCTCAGGAGATCGCGCAAGAAGGCGCCAAACTCTATGACAAATTTGTCAGCTTCTATGATGATTTCGAAAAACTCGGCCGTACCTTTGAGTCGGGTCTGCAGCAGTTCGATGAAGCTCGGCGTAAGCTTCGCGAGGGGCCCGGCAATGTTTTTCGCAAGATCGAACTTTTGCGCGAGCTCGGGGCGGCGCCGACAAAACGGCTCCGGCCTGAATTGCTTGAAGAGTGAAAACAGCCCTCTGCGAACAGAAGACTTGCCATGGCGGTGGCCTTAAGGGAAAAATCACTGAATTCATCCGAGGAGTCTGGCATGGCGACAGCGGGATTGTTTTCTGAAATCGAGCCCTATCATGCATTTCACCTTCGTGTTTCCGATTTGCATGAAATCTACGTAGAGGAATGCGGTAACCCTCAAGGACAGCCAGTGCTTTTCGTGCATGGCGGACCTGGAGCAGGAATCAGTGCGCGCCATCGGCGCCTTTTTGATCCCCAGCATTTTCGCATCATTCTTTTTGATCAGCGTGGCGCTGGTCAGAGTCGCCCGCACGCTGAACTGCGCGAAAACACCACTTGGGATCTGGTGGCGGACATTGAAAGACTGCGTGCCCATTTGAAGATCGACAAGTGGCTTATTTTCGGAGGTTCATGGGGTTCGACCTTGGCCCTGGTGTACGCAGAAACTCATCCGCGAGCCGTGAGTCATCTGGTGTTGCGCGGGATTTTTCTCTGTCGCAAGTCTGAGATCGAGTGGTTTTATCAGGGCGGCGCTCATTGGATTTTTCCTGAAGTGTGGGCCAAGTATTTACAGCCGATTCCCGTCGAAGAGCGCGGCGACTTGGTGAAGGCGTTCTATCGGCGTTTGACGAGTGCTGATGAAAAAACGCGCCTTGATGCTGTCAAAGCGTGGAGTGGTTGGGAGGAATCAACCGTTCACTTGCATCCTGATCCGGAAACGTTTTTGAAGTTCACGGGTGATGCCAAGGCGATTTCGTTGGCGCGGATTGAGTGCCATTTCTTCACGCACGGCTGTTGGTTTCGAAGTGATAATCAGATCATTGAGGATGTTGGGCGAATTCGGCATATTCCGACGGTCATAGTACATGGGCGTTACGATGTCGTATGCCCGGTGAAGAACGCGTTTGATCTACATGCCGCATTTCCTGAGGCACGACTTGAGGTCATACCCGACGCTGGTCATGCCTTTGATGAGCCTGGCACCTTGCGCGCGCTGATGGCAGCGGTCGAGGCGTTCAAAGTTCAATGACGAGAGTTATTTTTCAACGCTGATCGGTGGCGTCTGATTTTGCGCTTGTGCCACTTTACCATGGTGGCCACTGCCGCCAATGATCGCGGCGATCAACGCCAAAAGATAAACCGAAAAAATCTGCCAGAGTTTTTTGCGATCAATTCGACGCTTCATGAGTCCTACCACCTTTTAAGACCGCAGGTTTTTTTGCGTCGAACTCTTGGAAAGTTCCCGCATCCCACCATGAAGGTCTCTGTGCGTCATTAGTTCAACTCCTATGCCATGAAATCCGCACCAAGATTCAGCGGTTTAGAAGGGGTGAACTGTACGGTAAGCGCCGTTTTGCGTCCTTTTGCGAAGGAATTTCATATTGGCCATGCTACTGCGCTCGGCTCGTACGCCAAAGTTCAGCAATTGTTTTGCTCTCACTCGAATTTGAGCGTCGCCGAGGAACGACGTTTTCTGTGTAGGCAAGGTTCAGCAAAGCACTGCTGGTGCGTCCGGCCCGCACTTGACCGAAGTAGCTTGCCTCGCGACTCTGGCTGAGAAAGCGACGCAAGTAAAAGACACGCAAGTATTCCCAATCGAGTGGATCAAGGCGGGTGTGTTGTTTACGGTTAAAGTTCTCAAGGTCCGCTTTCGCTGTCATGACCC
The DNA here is from genome assembly GCA_005793615.1 of Bdellovibrionales bacterium. GTDB lineage: Bacteria > Bdellovibrionota > Bdellovibrionia > Bdellovibrionales > JAMPXM01 > SXRI01. Next base: position 1,434 of record SXRI01000079.1, on the reverse strand, counting down.
AACGTTCGCCGCCGTTGTAGGCAGAGACCGCGAGCCGCCAAGCCTCGGTGGTGTATCGACCTTGTTGATCTTTGAGTCGGTGGGCATCGAAACCATTCGTGTGGGTGGCGAAGGCTTTGAACGGGCGCGCTAGGGTCGCAAGTTTTTCGTGCAGTTTGTGAATGGCAGCGTCGAGATTGATGATGGGGTTTTCAATACATTGCGGACCGCGCGCCAAATTTTGCACACCGGCACCACGGAGCCAGTGTTTTTCACTCCCTGAACAGGCGCGAATTCGTGTCGAACGCGAATTCAGACCAAACAATCCATGATCGCTCGAACCAGAGTTATGGCCGATATCAAAGCAATGGCCCGAAGACTCCTGCACCATGATCGAAAGCATGATGTGTTCAGGCACCCCTGCGCGTGCTGTGCGGTTGCGTATGATCGGCAAGAATGAATCGAAGCTGAAGCCGCAGCTGCGGTAAAATTCAGCACGAATTTTCTTGAAGTCATCACCCGTACGAGCCTTGTTGCGTGAAGTGCTGCTTTGCACATGGCGCAATGCTGGATTGAGATCTCTCATGAATTGCGAAAGCGCCGGCGACGGACTGCGCTCCTGTTTTAAGCAGCGTCCGTCTGCACAGGCCGCACCGGCCTGAAGGTTATGCCGCTTTTGCGGTGCGGTCGGTGGCTCGGGCTGCGGTACTGGCTGCGGGTGAGAGTCTTCGCGGGTAATCATTTTTTGTTGATTGTTGGCTCGATTCAAAATGCGCAAAGCAAGAAAGTAGGTCTGTCCTTGATAGTTCACCAGACGAGACCCTGGCGCGGCTTGAACAACTTTGACTGGATAAAAATAGTCGACGGCACCTTTTTTCTCGGCATCAACAAAAAGGCCGCCTTCGTGTTTTGCATTCTGGTAGCTGGATTGGCCCGCGGTCTTGAGCCAGTTGTTTAACGTCAGTTCGGGATTGGTCCGACCATCGGCGCCGAGAACGCGATACCGATCGGGGATGTCGACAATGCTTCCTGCGCGCAAGAGGCTTGTTTCATCTTGCTCGTTGGTTAGCGACTTGAACTGCAGAGTTTGCTGCGTACGTACCTGTAGACAATGCGCCACGGGGGCGAACCCCATGGTGGCCGACAAGACTAAGACAAATAAGTGAAGGAACCATTGGCGTGTACACATCCCAATTCTACAGAGTTCAAAAAGCGCGCCACTGAGAGGTTTATAAAATACCATTAATTACCATAAGTTAAGGCTGTCTTCCTGGGGTCTAAATTTGACCTGCGAGTTTCGGCCGGGCAACTGTCTCGAAACAAGACACGTCGATAGAAAAACGACCCAAGCTTCTTGGTCGCCAGAAACGCGCCCAGAGACGCGCCCAGAGACGCGCCCAGAGACGCGCCCAGAGACGCGCCCAGAGACGCGCCCAGAGACGCGCCCAGAGACGC